>NZ_KB291199.1:60496-87995 GCF_000318255.2 Capnocytophaga sp. oral taxon 380 str. F0488 | reverse complement strand
GACCCACTGTAGACCCACTGTAGACCCACTGTAGGTTCGTTCTTCTTTCATTTATTATTCGGTGAAACTCTATGCTAAGTATGTTTGTATAATTGTTATGAATTTGTTCATCATAAAAGATAGCCCAAAATATCTTTGTATATGATACTTTTTTCTGTATCTTTGTCGTTGGATTTTAGTAACCATAAAATGTACTAAAAAAATAAATGTAATATGCATCCACGTATCAAAAACATTCTTGAAAATTACACTTATCCTATTATCAAATCTATTACTTACCCTAATGGTGATATGCTTGTTTTGGAGGGACAATGGATTAAAGAGAAGTATCACCTAAGAATTTTGTGTAAATCGTCCTTAGATAGTTATTTTTCTTATAACGAAGAGGATTATGTCTCTAATCTCTATCCGAAAATTATGGTAGAGAATGCCCAATATAAAATTTATGGAGGTGAATGTAGTTGGGAAGGAGATGGTTTTATTTACATTATCAATAAAGAAAATGGGGAACTTTTATGGTTTTTGTTTTTGGATAATAGCGAGTATTTTAAGGAAGCCTATTTTGAGGATACAAACCATATAATCGCTCGTTCTGAACTTGGCTTACGACTAAGAATTCCTATTAATGAACCTGAAAAACTAAGTGTAATAAAATGACTTTAGAAGAGATAAAAGCAATTGTCTATTACATTCAAGGCTTACAAGCCCTTTGGAAAGAAGGCTATAATGCTAAAAAAGTAGGAGATTATACTTCCAATTTTCAGAGACTATAATACCACAAATGAGCTGTGGGAGGTTATCAATGAGTTACAGTTTATGGGAGAAGGAGAAGAATGGGAAAAAACCAAAGAAGAAGTAGAGGCTCTTATTCAAGAGAAATTAGGAATTAGAATTTGCGACCCTATCAGTATACTTTCTTACACAATTAACTTGTTTATAAAGCAACTTACTAGTGATTTCTCAACCAATTCACTAGTTTTATCATTTATAGAACAGACAAAAGAGCTTATTACTTATCAAGAATATACTTTGGCATTGGAAAACTTACTGAAAAGCCTTTTGGAAAAATGTATTTCTATTCCAAGAGATACTTTGGCTATTATTGATGTTATTGAGGATTCTTATATCAAAAGATTACAGGCTTCATTATGGGGAGTGTAAAACCAAAATTTTTCTAATTATTTTTGATACTTCTTTGTGAAATTATTATCTTTGCAAAAAAATATTTTTTTATGAAAGAAAAAAGAAATACCAAACAAAAAATTAATTTATTTATAGGTTCGATTGGAGCCTTTATAGGGGTAGCAGTGTTTGTAGCTTATATTCCTCAAATTATGGCTAACTTAGAAGGACACAAAGCACAACCTTGGCAACCATTGTTTGCAGCAGGATCTTGTCTTATCTGGGTAGTGTATGGATGGACAAAAGAACCTAAGCCCGATTATATTCTCATTATTCCTAATTTGGTAGGGGTTGTTTTAGGATTTTTAACTTTTATTACTTCTCTTTAAATAGATTGAGTTATAGGATATATTTCAATTAAAACAAAGAAAGTAAAATATAAATAAATCCATCAATAAAAAACTATCGTTTTTCTTTGGTGGATTATTCTTTTTTTGTACCTTTGTCATTCGTTTGTTAAATAGCAAATAACTTTTTAAACTTACCAAAATATTATGTCTAAAGAATTAGAAAATGTAATGACCAATCACTTTGAAAAAAAACACCTTATCGCTTTGATATGTATAGTGATTGTAACTGCTGTAGTGTGGAATTTACCTACTGAGGTGTTTCATATTAGCGGACTAACGGTGGTACATCAGCGAATTATTGCTATTTTTGTATTTGCTACCTTAATGTGGATTAGTGAAGCTATCCCTTCGTGGGCTACTTCGCTGGGTATCATCACCCTAATGTGTTTAACGGTTTCTAACCACAGTCTGTTTTTCTTTAAAGGAGAAGAGAACGAGATTTTCGGAAAACTACTCAGCAGTAAAGAGATTATGGCTACCTTTGCCAACCCTGTGATTATACTCTTTTTAGGTGGGTTTTTCTTGGCTATTGCCGCTACCAAATCGGGGTTAGACGTCTTGCTTGCCAAAAATTTGATACGTCCGTTCGGAAATAAAAGCGAGAATGTGCTATTGGGTTTCTTGCTCATTACGGGTATTTTCTCAATGTTTGTGAGTAATACTGCTACGGCAGCTATGATGCTCACTTTCCTTACTCCTGTTTTTGCAGCACTACCTGCAAGTGGCAAAGGACGTACCGCACTCACGATGAGTATCCCGATTGCCGCTAACTTAGGCGGTATGGCTACCCCTATCGGTACACCTCCTAACGCTATTGCTCTGCAAGCTCTTAACGACCCTAAAGGACTGAATATGGGCGTTGATTTCGGCGAATGGATGTCGTTTATGTTTCCATTGGTACTTTTGTTACTCTTCATCTCGTGGCGACTTATATTAAAATTCTTTCCTTTTACTCAAAAAACAATTAACTTACATATTCTAGGAAAAGTACACCAAGGTTGGCGTATGTGGGTAGTTAGTGGCACTTTTATCATTACTATTCTTTTATGGCTACTCCCCAGTGAACTAACTGGTATTGATGCCAATACCGTTGCCTTAGTACCTATGGGTATCTTTGCAGCAACAGGTGTGATTACCGCCAAAGACCTACAGTCCATCAATTGGAGCGTTATTTGGATGGTAGCGGGAGGATTTGCTTTAGGTTTAGGTATCAATGAATCGGGCTTAGCCAAACTTGCTATTGATACCATTCCATTTGGGTCGTGGTCGCCTATAATAGTATTGATTGCATCGGGACTTATTTGTTATCTTCTCAGCAACTTTATTTCCAATACTGCTGCGGCAGCCTTGTTAATTCCTATTTTGGTAACTATTTGTCAAGGAATGGGAGAAAACCTAAGCGCGATAGGTGGTACCTCTACAGTGCTTATTGGGATAGCTCTAGCAGCATCATCAGCAATGTGTTTGCCTATTTCTACGCCTCCGAATGCCATTGCGTACTCTACAGGCTTAGTAAAACAGAATGATATGCTGAAAATGGGGCTTATCGTAGGGCTTATCAGTATGGTGATAGGGTACCTTGTTTTGTATGTTGTAGGAGAAACACATCTCTTAGGGTAATATGAAGAACATCATCATAACAGGTGCCAGTCGAGGGATAGGCTTTGCGCTGGTACAACAGTTGGCTGCGGAAGGGCATAATATTTTAGCCCTTTCGCGGCATACTGCTTCTATAAAGGCACTGCAATTGCCTAATGTGCATTGTTTCCCTTTTGATATTACAAAGACAGAAGACCTACAAACGGTAGTCACCTATTTGCAACAATGGCAGTGCGTGGATATACTCATTCATAACGCAGGAAAACTCATCAACAAACCCTTTGAACAACTTACTGAAACTGACTTTTTAGAAGTGTACAAGGTAAATGTATTCGGAGTGGCACAACTCACTCAGAAAGTATTGCCTTTTATGAGGAATGGGTCGCACGTGGTAAGTATCAGCAGTATGGGAGGCATACAAGGGAGTTTGAAGTTTGGCGGTTTGGCAGCGTATAGTTCCTCTAAAGGTGCTCTTATTACCTTATCGGAGCTCTTAGCCGAAGAATACAAAGAGCGCGGTATCGTTTTCAATACTTTAGCCTTAGGTGCGGTACAGACCGAAATGCTCACTGAAGCCTTCCCTGATTATAAAGCTAATATCACCCCACAGCAAATGGCACGCTACATTGCCGATTTTGCCGTTAATGGTAGTAAGGTATTCAATGGAAAAGTAGTACAAGTAGCCAATACAACTCCATAAAACAATTAAAAACTAACGACTAATAAACTAAAATATGTACATCATTATTTTAACGTATCAAAAAGACCTTTCAGAGGTTGAAAAACATTTAGAAGCACATCGCGCTTATTTAGATAAGCATTATGCTTCAGGACATTTTGTTGCTTCAGGAGCACAAGTACCTCGCATAGGTGGTATAATTTTATGTAAGGCAGGCAGTAGGGGAGAGGTAGAAACTATTATTGCCCAAGACCCTTTTTATCAGCACCAAATAGCAACCTACCAGGTCATTGAGTTTACTCCTACCAAATTCTCTGAGGAGTTCGGTAAGGTACTCTCTTAAAACCACAATTAACAAGTGAAAATTATTTTTCTAACAGCCCTTACTTTCTCAATCTTAATACTCCTGCTTTATTACCTAATTCAGCAGTCTAAAAAGCCTTCGGGTTTTGTAGGTGTAATAATGATGAAACTTTTTAATCGTGTTTATATACCAATGGTACAATGGGCATTAGGATTTTATAAACCGTCAGAAGCTCCCCGAAAAATATTAGATATAGGAGTAGGAAATGGCAAATCAACTGTCCTGCTCACTGAATATTTTCCTCATAGTGAAGTTTGGGGAATTGAAATATCCGAAATCGCTATTAAGGAAGCAAAGAAGCTTCATACAAGGGCTATCTTTCAGTTAGAGGACATTCGGCATACCTCATTTGGTGATAAAACTTTTGATTTGATAACTGCTTTTCAAACACACTTCCATTGGCAAGACCTCAAAGAGGCTTTTTTGGAAGTCAAACGTATACTTTCAGACAAAGGCATTTTTCTCATTGCTTGTGAATATGCAAAGATTAGTTATTACCTTCCTAAGCTAAAAAGAACAGAAGATTTTAGTCAATTTTTAAACTCAGTAGGACTATCCTTAGTACAAGAAGAAAGAATACAAGGTTGGGTGTTTTACAAGCTAATAACTACTGAATATAAGTAACTTACAATAAAAATGTAAACCTTTTATTTAATGTATATTCTATAAAGTATCTATTTACTATGTATATAAATGTGAAAATAATCTAATAATCAGTATATTAACCACCAATTTAAATAAAAGTAACAAGCATTTATTACGCTTACTAATGCTTTCGTTTTTGTTATAATACTTATACTTTAACTTTAAAATGTTTTAATAAAATATTAATAACCAATATTTTAATATAATAATTATATATGAGTAAAAATATAGTCTCTACTACCAAGAGGAAACGCAAGGCAAATCGCTCCAAAAAGGTAGGTTTGCCTGCCGGTAGTCTGGTGTATTTCGGTAATAAAGAGAAGCCTCTCAATATAGAAGTCTTTGCCTATAACGAGCATTCTTGTGAGGTAAAGAAAGTCTCTTCGGCTGAGGAAGCCCTTAAATTTATAATCGATAGCCGTATCACGTGGGTGAATGTAAACGGCTTAAACAATATTGAGGAAGTAAAAAAGTTAGGTGCTTATACTCATTTAGATAACCTATTTTTGGAAGACGTACTCGATACCGAACACCGTCCGAAAGTAGAAATCCTCGATGAACATATTCTTGTGATCATTAAAATGCTGTACTACGGCAAAGATAAGCAACTCATTTCAGAGCACTTAGCATTATTATTGGGTAAAAACTACCTCATCACTTTTCAAGAAAGTGAAGACGAAGACGTGTTTGACCCCGTACGCAAACGTTTGCAAAACGCCGATAGCAGTCTGCGCAAACGCCCCGCTGACTATTTGCTATTCGGACTCTTAGATGCTATTGTAGACAACTATTTTGTGATTTTGGATAAAGTAAGCGATAAGATTGAAACCATTGAAGATGATATTATTATTCACCCTCGTGAAGATATGATTTCCGAAATCCAGTTGTTGAGAAAGAGTGCTATCTTTTTGCAGAAATCAATTACGCCCTCGCGTGAGGTAGTAAACAAGATAGAGAAAACCCCTCATCATCTTATCGACACCGATACCAAGCATTATTTCCGTGACCTCCACGACCACACGGTGCAAATTGTGGAAACACTCAGCACTTACCGCGATATCCTTTGGGGGCTTACTGATACCTATATGGGGGCAATGAGTAACAAGATGAACAACATTATGCGCTTGCTCACCCTTATTTCTACTATATTTATTCCGCTCACTTTTATTGTAGGGGTATACGGTATGAATTTCAAGTATATGCCTGAATTAGAAGTATGGTGGGCATATCCGTTAGTATGGTTGGTGATGATAGGTATTTCAGTAACAATGATTTTCTACTTCAAACGCAAAAAATGGCTTTGATTTTTGTGAAAATGCACTATCTTTGCGCGCTATGAATTTGTTAGACGAGAATGTACAACGCTTTATCAGGGAATACGAGGGGACAACTACAACATTGCTCCTTAAAAAAACTGTGTTCAATGGCATTTCTAACAAAGAATTAGTACAACAGATTGAAGGCAGACGTACAGCAGCTAAAAAACTCCCTTTTTTGCTTACTGCGGAAGGTATATTGTTTCCCCCAACACTTAATTTAGAGCAAACCTCCTCCGAAGCAACCGCTCAGTATAAGGCACAAGGCTTACACGGAGAACGTTTTTTAGACCTTACTTGTGGGTTCGGTATTGATGCATTTTTTCTTTCAGAGAAGTTTAAAGAAGTTACGTTGGTAGAACAAAATAAGGAACTTCTCAGTAAAGTAGAGCATAATTGGCAGGTTCTAGGGCGCAAGGCTACATTTATAAATGGAAGCGCAGAAGCTTTTTTGAAAGCCACAACAGCACATTACAACCTTATTTATCTCGATCCTGCCCGTAGAGACATACTCAAACAAAAGAAGTTTCTCTTAGAAGACCTCTCACCTAATATCTTAGAGTTACAGTCTGTACTATTACAAAAAGCAGATAAAGTGCTTACCAAACTTTCACCTATGATAGACATTAGTTATCTGTTGCATACGCTACCCAAGATAACACACATTCATTTAGTAGCTTTGCGCAATGAAGTAAAGGAGGTATTAGTAGTACAAGAACCTAAAAAAGAAACGCAAGTACAAATACATTGTGTGAATTTGGAGACTGAAGAGCCTATTTTGCAATTTACAGAAGAAGTGTTGCATAGTTCTCAAGCGGTATATAGTGTGCCTAAACAATACTTGTATATTCCTAATAATGCTTTGTTGAAATCAGGAGCTTTTAATTATATAACGCAGTATTTTGAGGTAGAGAAGTTGGACGTAAATACTCATCTATACACTTCCAAGCAGCTAAAAAAGCCCTTTGCCGGACGTGTTTTGCAGGTAACTCCTATCAATCCTAAAGAGTTGAAGAAAGGTAGTAAATATTGTATTCTCTCTAAAAACTATCCGTTATCGGTAGCTGAAATTAAAAAGAAATACCATATCGTGGAAGGTGGTAATGAATATCTTATCTTTACCCGTTCCGTTGAGGGGTTGGTCGTACTTTTAGGGAAGGTAATCGAGTGAGAAAGTTTTTTCTTTTGAGGTAAAAATGCTTAGTAAACGATAGTTGTACACTGGGAGTAATCAAGCGAATAGGTTTATTATCCGTAGGATAAACTGACTTGTTATTAAAAATTCCCGATAAGGCTACAGTCCAATCATCTTTCAGATATACAAACGAAAAGCGTGTCACAGAAGTAGGATAAACCTTAATATTCAGCTGTTGCAGTATGTCCATTTGGTTACCAAAATTCAATCCACCGATAAACGCCCCTGTAAGTAACCAGTGTTTGCCAGCTACCCACGAATAGCCATAGCCCACGTGAAAACCTATTTGGAAATTCTCAAAAGCCTCGCTACTCACATTCTCTGTTTTAGCATCAGGCTCTATGCGATGCCAATAGAAACCACTGCCAAAAAGCAAACTCCCCGCCGATTTCACTTGGCGTTCGCTTTGCTCAAAGGCAGCTCGCGCCGAGAACTTGTCTGCACGCCATACGTAAGTGCTTTCTACACCTATTTGCTGGGTAGAAAGGGTAGGGAAGAGGGTGTAATTCCCTTTACCTCTATCGATATAAAATCCTGTATAGTCTTGATAATAAGCATCTATAAGTATGCGTTTACCGTATTTATGTGCTTGTATATCAATACTGCGAGTTTTTAGATTTGTTTCATTTTTTAGTCGGAATAAGTTCTGTGCATAAAGTACGTTAAGCCCTAATATCTTGCGCAAACCTATTCCAACTCCTAAACTAAATGGGTAGTTGGGTGAATAAACCTCTTTCCCTTGCGTAAGTATGAGCATTTTGGTAGGAGTATATGCTCTGAGCCATATTTCTTGCGGATAAGGTTGAATGTAGGTAGTATCGCGCTCTTATGCAAAGAACGAAAGGCAACCTCCCCACAAAAAAATCAATAATAAGGCTCGTAAATTCATTATAATATATAAAAACGGGTGCAAAAGTAATACATTTTTAGTAACTATGAAAATCATACTCAAATACTTTCCCTCACTTAGTGAGTTGCAACAACAACAATTTGCAGAGCTCAAACCGCTGTACGAAAAGTGGAATGCTCAAATAAACGTCATCTCGCGCAAAGATATAGACGATTTCTACGAGCGACACGTGTTGCATAGTTTGGCTATTGCTAAGCGCATTCAGTTCGTCGATGGCACAGTACTATTAGATGTCGGTACTGGTGGAGGCTTTCCTGGCATACCTTTGGCTATAATGTTTCCTAACTGTCAGTTTACATTGGTCGATTCTATCGGAAAGAAAATAAAAGTAGTACAAGAAGTAGTAAAAGCTTTAAGGCTAACCAATGTAACGGCTATGCAGATAAGAGCCGAAGAACTAAAAGATACTTACGACTTTGTGGTAAGTCGTGCTGTTACTCAAATGAAGGATTTTGTACCTTGGGTAAAAGGAAAGTTTAAGAAGACTTCTAAAAACGATCTCCCTAATGGTATTCTTTATTTAAAAGGCGGCGAACTTACTGAGGAGTTAGCACCTTTCCCTAAGGCAGAACTGACTGATATCAGTAGTTATTACGATGAACCTTTCTTCGAGACTAAGAAAATAGTGTATTTAAAGGGGTAAAATATTAGAACCAAATCATAAAAAAGGCTGTCTAAAACGACAGCCTTTTTTATGATTTAAATTTTCTTGAGTTGTTGTTGCATCATCTTTATTTGGTCGCTCATCAAGTTTTGTTTATCTAGCTTTTTAGCCTCAGTAAGGAGCTCCTGTGCTTCGCGTTTTTTCCGCTTTTGCATCATAATACCTGCCAAACTCAATTTTGCCATCGCTACGTCATAACTCATCGTAAGTCCCAATTGTAGGGCTTTACGAAAGTATTTTTCTGCTTGAGTAAGGTTCTTTTGCGAGTAGATAATACCGTACATATAGTTGTAATAGCCTTGTTGTTTGCGGAGTAAAGCTGTCTGAGGGTCTGCTATTTTGCCGAGCCATTTTTCCATTCCTGCAAAGTCTTGCTTGCGCAAACGTAAGAATGTGAGAAGTATAAATTCGTTGCGAAAATAGAGTAAAATAGGAATAAGAGAAAGCAAAATAAGCGCTATACCATTTCCTATATTCCCCTGTGTGAACTGATATACCGCCGACGCTATGATAAGCACAGCTATAACTATTTTTAAATATTTGTTCTGTAAATATTTCATTTCTGTTTTTGTTTTAAAAGTTTGCAAAGGTAGTAATTCTTCTTGAATAATGCTAATATTTAATCCTTTTTTTCAACAAAGAGACTTTCGGGGTATTCTATATGAGTGAGATATAACCCACAAGCGGGAGCCGATGCTCCTGCTTTACTGCGTTTCTTACTGATGATAATATCTTCAAAATCTGTAAGCGAAAGTTTCTGTAAGCCTACATCTATAAGTGTTCCTACAATCGCCCGTACCATATTGCGCAAGAAACGGTCGGCAGTAATAGTAAAAATGAGTTGGTTTCCCACCTTATCCCAATGCGCTTCGTATATTTTGCAATTATATGTCTTTACATCGGTATGTGTTTTAGAGAAGCACTGAAAATCAGTATAATCAAAAAGTATTTGAGCCGCTTCATTCATAAGCGCTACATTTAACGGAAGAGTAAATGCCATCGCATAATCGTAGGCAAAAGCATCTTTTTGAGTACTAATATGGTACTGATAAGTACGTTTCAAAGCATCAAAACGGGCGTGGGCATTAGGCTGTACTTCATATATATGATGAACAGCTATATCTTTTGGAAGAAAAGCATTTAACTTGTGAACCAGATTAGCGGGCAACGCTTCTGTCACATCAAAGTGAGCATACATCTGCAAAGCGTGCACACCACTATCAGTGCGACCTGCACCCACAACTTCTATAGGCGTTCGCAAAAGAGTAGAAAGAGCCTTCTGTAAAACTTCTTGCACTGAAATAGCTTTGGGCTGGGATTGCCAACCGTAATAGTTTTTACCAAAGAAAGAAAGTTCTATAAAATAACGCATTTTTATCTTTATAAAAAGTAAAAGGTAACAGAGCATAACTCTGTTACCTTTTAACGAACATCTTATACTAAATTATTATTCACCCAATAGTTTTTTAACACGTTGGAAGTTAGCACTGTCGCTCAAAGCTCCATAAATGCTCTTTAGTTGTTCCAAGATATTTTTATCGTTGCCATTAGCTTTCACGTAGCTTTCTAATACTTCAGCAGCTTTTTTAAACAAAGCTTCTTTTTGGTCTCTAAGTTCATTAAATTTCTTAGTATCAGTAGCCGAATTGCCTAATGAATTCATTTGCTCAACCAAAGCATTACCTTCATTAATGTAAGTAGTCGAAAGGTTCAAAGTAGCATCAGCATATTTAGGTTTAATTTTAAGGGCTTGTTCAAAAGCTTTACGAGCCTCTATATTGTTACCTTGTTGCATATTGATAACCCCAATATTGTAGTGAAGGTCAGCATTATTAGGGTCAAGCTGTGCAGCTTCTTGCATTAGTTGTTTAAATTTTTCTTTATTGTCTAATTGCAAGTAAACATTCGCTTCTGCAAGAATGATATTAGCATCTTTAGGATAAGCTTTTCTTGCTTCAGCAAAAGCTTTTAGCGCCTCATCAGTCTTGTTTTGCTCTACGTAAATAAAGGCAATATTTTTCACGATATCAGCACGTTTTGAAGGCGTTTTTTCATTTCTAGCTTTTTCGTGAGTACCTGCTTTTACCATCAAATCACGCTGGTTTTTATCAGGGAAAGTTTCCTCTTTTTTAGTTTGCTTATTAGTAGCCAAATAAAGTGTTTCAGTACCGTCATAACCTAAGTCTTTCAACTCTTTATAAAGTTTCACAGCGTTGTCATAATCTTTATTTTCAACCGATACTACTGCCGCATTGTACAAAAATACAGTATCACGCGGACTGAGGCGGTATACTTGTTCAAAAGCAACCGAAGCATTCTTGTAGTTTTTACGCTCGTAATTGTCTTGTGCTTGCTTAGCTGCAATATTAATAGCCTCATCAGCCAAAGTTTGCAACTGGTTTGTGTATTTGCCTTTACCTCCTTCTAATTGTCTTACTTTGGCAAAAGCTGAAGAAGCCGCTTGCAACGAAGGCAATACATTTTCATTTTTCTTAGCAGCCTCCACATTCACTTGTGCTTCCAAGAAATAGAACTGAGGTGCAAATTCAGTACCCTCAATAGAACCTTTAATGGAGCTTAATCCGCTTTTGGCAGTTGTTAAATCTCCTTTACGGATTTGTTTTTCAATCTCTTTGAGTTCTTTTTTTTGTCCGAACGCCACTGCCGAAATCAGTAAGGCAGCAGCCATTAATAATGGTTTTCTCATATTGTTTTGCAATTTTAACGCAGTTTTTTGTTTTATATACTAATTTGAAGTCGCAAATGTAGCACTTTATTTTTAAAGCACCAAATATTATCAACTTTTTATTTAGCAACAAAACTTGTGCCAACCGCATACTTCTGACAATTAGTCCGTTGAAGTTCCTCGAAAGTTATATCTCTCTATTTTCAATTCTCATAAACGTTCCTCAAAAGTTACTCACACTAAAAATTGCATTTTTTTCGCCAAAATCACGTTTTTATGATTTTTTTCTCAATAACGTAAATACCTCTTTCTACTAATTGAGATTCAACTTAGTAACCTCCTTCCTTCGTCTTTCCTTCGTCTTTCCTTCGTCTTAGGTTCGTCTTACCTTCGCTCTTCCTTCGGTTAAGATACATCTAAAAGGTAAGATAGGTATATTTTATATCTAACTGATATATAAACAATTATTATTTTTAATTCATTAAAAGATGAAAAAGAATTTTGTTGTCTTATTTTAAAAAAATATGCCCTATTTTAGAAATTTTAGCATTTTTTTCTCAGCTTCTCCAAAGTCATATAGTACTTGTATTAATCAACCTTCATTTTCTTTTGATTTTAAAATCAATTTTGTTTAATTTCTGTCACGTAGTCTCACTGTAAAAAGAATACTTTTAACCTATTATATTATTGTTTTTCATTGACAATAAAATTTATAAGGTATTGTTATTGTATTTCCGATTATTATTTGTATCTTTGCCCTCAAATAAAATCTTATGAAGAAATTAATTTTAATCGCATTCCTTTTAATTGTCTTTTCTTGTAAGACAAACCCTTTTACAGGGAAGAGTACCCTTAACTTTATGCCTAATAGTCAGGTTTTCCCAATGGCTTTTAGTGAGTATTCCACCTTTTTAAAATCTAATAAGGTAGTGAAAAACACAAATGATGCCACTATGGTGAAACGCGTAGGCGAACGCATAGCCAAAGCTGCCAAACTATGGCTCGATACCAATGGTTATAAAGGCTATTTAGATGATTATCGTTGGGAATATAACTTGGTAGATAGTCCTGAGGTGAACGCTTGGTGTATGCCAGGAGGGAAGATTGTGGTTTATACGGGAATTTTACCTATTACACAATCCGAAACAGGTTTAGCAGTGGTAATGGGGCACGAGGTGGCTCACGCTTTAGCCGACCACGGAGCACAACGTATGAGTGCTGCTACCTTACAACAAATAGGTGCTATTGCAGGTTCAGTAGCCTTGCAAACCAGCAAATACGCTGCTTATACCGACCAGTTTATGCTCGCTTACGGCTTAGGGTCTAACTTAGGAGTAATGTTGCCCTTCAGTCGTTCCAACGAAACAGAAGCCGATGCCATAGGTATCCAGATTATGGCAATTGCTGGTTATGACCCCGCTGAGGCTCCTGAGCTATGGAAGCGTATGAGTGCCAAGAATAATGGTAAATCTACACCTACTATTTTAAGCACCCACCCTTCTGATGCCTCTCGTATCAAAAACCTCACTGCCTTAGTACCCAAAGCACGTGCTGAAGCTGCTAAGTTTGGAGTCACCCATTTTCAATAGCTAAAAGATATGATAAGCATCACTACAATTCCTCCTTATTTCAGTATTATTCACACCAATATAGGTAACAAATAAAACATTATAAAGATATGCAACAAGTTTACGATAAAATTAATGAAACGGCTCGCATCATACAGTCGTACATTACAGAGCACACTCCTGAATTTGCTATTATTTTAGGTTCTGGACTCAATAAGTTAGAAGATGAAGTGGAAGTGATTTCTGAGATTAAATACAACAATATTCCTAACTTCCCTAAATCTACTGTAGAAGGACACAAAGGTAAACTGATTTACGGTAAAATAGAAAACCGCTATGTGCTAATGATGGCAGGACGTGTGCATTATTACGAAGGATATACAATGCAAGAAGTAACCTTCCCAATACGCGTTTTTGCGCAATTAGGTATTAAACGTCTGATTGTTTCTAACGCTTCAGGAGGGGTGAACCCTAACTTTTCAATAGGTGATGTAATGGTTATTCGCGATCATATCAATTTATTTCCTGAACACCCTCTACGCGGTAAGAACTTAGACCTATTTGGTGCACGCTTCCCCGATATGAGCAAGCCTTATAGCCAAGCTATGATAACCGAGCTCGAAAAGATAGCCAAGAAACATAAAATCAAGCTCCAAAAAGGAGTGTATGTAGGTTTGCAAGGTCCTTCTTTTGAAACCCCAGCCGAATATGGTATGGTGCGCATTTTAGGAGGTGATGCCGTAGGTATGAGTACCGTGCCCGAAGTAATTGTAGCACGTCATCAGAATATGGAAGTGTGTGCCCTTTCAGTCATCACCGACTTAGGTGGTCCCGACATCTCCCCCGACGTATCACACGAAGAAGTACTCAACGCCGCTAATATCGCAATGCCAAACGTGATATTATTGGTGAAGAATTTAATTAAAAGCTATCAATAGTTTTTAGTTGTGGTATAAACTTTGCCAAAGTTTCAATAGCTTGTTGTGCTACAACCTTTGGCAAAGTTAAATTACCAAATTATTTACTTTTTACTCCTTACTCTTCACTTTTTGCTTTTATAAGCTTTAGCACCTTCTCAGGGCAACGCACCGGTCTGAAAGTCCTCGCATCTACAAACACCAATACCGTATTAGCCGTAGAGAGTAATTCTCCTTTTTCATTGAGAATTTCATAGTCAAACTCTATTTTTGTAGAGGGTAATTCTTTTAACTTGGTACGAATGGTGATAAGCTCGTCATACAAAGCAGGCTTTTTATACTGAATTTGTAGAGATACCACAGGCATCATTATTCCTTCTTCTTCCATTGCCTTATAAGTAAAGCCAATAGACCTTAACCACTCCACTCTTCCCAGTTCAAGATACTGAGGATAATTTCCGTAGTACACTACCCCCATTTGGTCAGTTTCTGCATAGCGTGTACGCAATACATAATCAAAATATAATTCTTTCATATTTAGATAGATATAAATATTAACAAAACATTAACAGTACTCCCATATAAAATAAAAGTACAAAAACAAATGTTAAATATTTTTTTTATTCAAAAATTATTCACAACTTTGCTCACTGAAAAAACAACAGTTTTATCACCGGCAAAATTAGTAAAAAAATCTAATAATCAAATTTTTAGCTAAAAAGTAGCACTAAAAAAGATGAAAGAAGCAGCTGAAAAAGTCTGGAGTAGGTGTCTTGAATTTATAAAAGACAACATTACTGAGCAACCATTTAACACTTGGTTCGCTCCTATCGTACCTGTGGAATTAGAGGGCAACACCCTAAAAATCAAAGTACCCAGTAAATTCTTTTGTGAGTGGTTAGAAGAAAATTATATTTCTCTTCTCAAATCAGCTATGACTTTTACCTTAGGTGTAAACTCTCGCCTCGTATATATTGTCGATACTCCTCTTACTAAAGAACAACTTCCTAGTACTAATCGGCCGGAATTAGCAAAACAGACTTTGACTTTAGCTACTGAAACCAAAGACCCTGGACTTAAAAATCCTTTCGTAATACCTGGTATTCGCGAAATAACTGTTGATCCTCAGCTGAACTTACATCAGAACTTCGACAACTTTGTGGAGGGGGCTTCCAATCGTTTAGCACGCTCTGCAGGTATGGCAGTTGCCAACAAACCTGGGGGTACGGCTTTCAATCCGCTGTTTATCTTCGGTGGAGTAGGCTTAGGTAAGACCCACTTGGCACACGCAATAGGGGTAGATATCAAAGAAAAATACCCTAAAAAGAAAGTGCTATACGTCTCTGCCGAAAAGTTCACTCAACAGTTTATCAGTGCTTCCACAGCAAAAGATAAAGATAAGAATACACTTAACGACTTTATTCACTTCTATCAGCTCATCGATGTGCTGATAGTTGATGATATTCAGTTCCTATCGGGAAAGGTAAAAACCCAAGATGCTTTTTTTCACATCTTCAATCACCTGCATCAAAATGGAAAACAGGTAATCCTCACTTCCGATAAAGCACCAGTCGATTTGTTCGATATCGAACAGCGCTTGCTCTCTCGCTTCAAATGGGGGCTTTCAGCCGAACTACAAACGCCCGACTATGAAACGCGCTATAAAATATTAGAAAATAAATTCTATAATGATGGCGCTGAAATAGGCGAGGATATCATCGCTTATTTAGCTGAAAATATTCGTACCAATGTGCGTGAACTCGAAGGGGTGAGTAATTCACTGATTGCACAAGCAGCTTTCAACCGCAAAGAGTACTCTATAGAACTCGCACAAAGCATTATTGATAAATCGGTGAAGAATAACCGAAACGATTTGACGATTGACCATATTCAGCAAATCATCGCCGATTACTTTGGCTTAGATATAGAATCCTTGCATTCCAAAACCAGAAAGCGCAATGTGGTTCAAGCACGACAGTTGGCGATGTTTTTCTCGAAGAAATACACCAAAAATTCGCTTTCTACTATTGGAAGTCAGATAGGACAACGCGACCACGCTACGGTGTTACACGCTTGTAAAACGGTGGAAAATCTAATAGAAACCGACCGTGCATTCAAGAAATATGTAAGTGATTTGGAAACTAAATTCTCTGACTGATGGAATCCTTATCTCAACTATTACCACAAGAAGAACGATTAGCGGTAAGCAATGAACAAAAATCTTTGAAAATAGGGCTTCCCAAAGAGCACACCTTTCAGGAGCATCGCATTTGCTTAACTCCCGATGAAGTAGCGGTATTAGTTGCTAACGGACATCAAATACTAATAGAGGCTGGGGCAGGGGAAGAGGCTCATTTTTCGGATACCGACTATAGTGAGGCAGGTGCAGAAATAATATACGATACCCAAGAAATATTCGCGTGCCCTATTGTGCTAAAAGTTCAACCGCCCACTACTGATGAACTTGCTTACTTTAATGCTCAATCTGTATTGTTGTCGGCTTTACAACTTAACACGCAAGATAAAACTTACTTCGAGACGCTTGCACAAAAGCAAATCACTGCCTTAGCTTTTGAATATATAAAGGACGAAGCTGAAAATCACCCTATACAACAGTCGGTTGATGAGCTCACAGGTACTGCAGCTGTGCTCACTGCCTCTGAACTGCTTGCAGAAGAAAACCGACTCTTGCTCGGCAATATCACTGGAATACCGCCTACTGAGGTAGTACTTTTGGGAGCAAATGAACTGACCAAAGTCGCTGCCAAAACTGTCTTAGGATTGGGTGCTAATGTAAAGATATTTGCTCCTTCTCTCACCGATTTGAGAAAACTGCGTACACATTTGCCCTCCTCAGTATATACCGCTACTTTGCAACCTCAGTTGCTCGGAGAAGCCTTAACACATTGCCACGTGCTTATAGGGGCTATGAGTGGAGAATGTCGCTCGCCCATAGTAGTGACCGAAGAGATGGTACAACAGATGAAGCGTGGTGCTGTGATAGTAGATGCTAGTATTGGGATAGGAGGCTGTATAGAAACCAGTAAGCTTACCACTTTAGAACAACTTACCTTTACAAAATACGAAGTGGTACATTGCGGAGTACCTAATTTACCTTCCCGCTATGCTCATACAGCTTCAACTTTGCTCAGCAATATCCTATTACCTTACTTACTAAAAATAGGAGAGGAGGGAGGTGTAGAAAACCTATTACAAATAGACAAAGGTTTTAGAAACGGACTCTATTCTTATCACGGAATTCTTACTCATCACAACATCTCCGAGTGGTTCGGATTGCCTTACAAACCTTTAAATTTATTGTTTTGATAGATACAGAATAAGT
Source organism: Capnocytophaga sp. oral taxon 380 str. F0488 (assembly GCF_000318255.2). Taxonomy (NCBI): domain Bacteria; kingdom Pseudomonadati; phylum Bacteroidota; class Flavobacteriia; order Flavobacteriales; family Flavobacteriaceae; genus Capnocytophaga; species Capnocytophaga sp. oral taxon 380. Next base: position 70,577 of record NZ_KB291199.1, on the reverse strand, counting down.
TTTCTTAATACTTTATAAAATGTTCGAGAAGTTAACTCTATAACTTCTCGGACATTTTGCAAATTTGTATAATATAGAAAAAACAACAAAGCCCAAAGAAATTTATATTTCCTTGGGCATTATTTGATTGATAAACTTAGATTGTATTAATGACTAAAATAATATTCTAATACTTTTAGCTTAAAAATATATTGATATTTAGCTTTAACAAAATCGTTTTGAGCATTCTCATACTGATATTTAGCTTGACTAAAATCAAAAGTATTCATTAAACCTACATTATGACGCTCTTGTGCATAACTAAACGCCTGTTGTTTTGCTTGTACCGTCTTTTCACTTGCTTCATATAGCTTTTTAGCATTCGAAGCATCATTATAGGCTTGATAAATATTCTTCTCAGAAGTAAGTTCTGCTTGTTCTTTAGCAAATTGACTTTTTAGAAAATTTAATCGCTGACGTTTTACAGTTCCTAAAGTTGAAAATCCGTTAAAAATAGGAATATTAAGCGATAACCCTGCATACATACCTTTATTAGCATCAAGCTGTTGCCAAAAATCTTGCGCTTGATTCTTACTCCATCGTGAACTATAACCCCATTGAGCAGAAAGACGTGGTGAATAAGCCGATTGTGATAAGCGCAAATTATTTTGAGCTACTTGCATATTTGCTTCGGCTAATTTTACATCGCTCATTACCTCTTTGGCACGCTCATAAATCTCTTCAGGAGTTTTATTGAGAATATCAGCAGAAGGTTGATCAAAAGCACTATCTGCAATATCAAAATCTCGATAGTTTTTTAACAAAAGTAATTGTGCCAAACCCATTTTGGCAATAAAGAGAGCGTTTTCGGTAGCTATTATTTGCTGTTCTTGTGTGAGCAGTTGTGCTTCGGCTTCATAAATATCTCCTTTGGGTAAAGAACCTGCACCAATAAGTTCACGGGTGCGCGTTAAACTTTCCTTTGAAATTTCTAACTGTGCTTTCAAATTCTTGATTTGTTCTTTATTGCTCAACACTTCAGCATAGGCATTGATAATCATCAGTACTATATCGTCTTTCATTTTATCTAACTGATATTGAGAAGCTATACGATTAAGTTCCGCCTGATGTAACTTGCGCCAATTTTGTAGTCCTGCAAAAAGAGTAAGGTCTACGCTTACTCCTCCTGATGCCGATTGAAAGAAAGCATTTTCAAACTGATTGGTTACAGGATTGATATTTTTTCCCTCATTTAAGTTATAAGATGCATTGCCATTCACCGAGGGCAAGAAACCTGCTTTGGCTTGCATTTTATCAATATCTGTGGCTTTTAAATCTATTTCCGATTGTTTAATAGATAGGTTATTTTCTTTGGCATACTGAATACAGTCGCTTAATGTCCACAGTTTTTGTGCTACTACTGAAAAAGGCAGTAAACAAAGTAAAAAAAATAACTTTTTCATCATTTTGTTCTATTCAATAAGTTTGATATTATGTTATAGTTCCCGAATTATTATACACACAAAGTAATTCGTTCTTAACTATTTATTATTACAAAAAATACCTTGTTGGAACGCACTGCCTAACAAGGTATTTCTTTTTACCGTTTGTCCTCAATACCAAATTCTTTCCATTGTGTTTGGGGAATATCAATTTTTATGAGTTTTTTAATGAAAGATACTTTACTTTCTATTTCGGTAATAGTCTTACTAAGCTCTTGAGTCTTAGTTTTGAGGTCGGCTTTGAGTTTTTCTTGCTCGCTGTTGAGTGTTTCCATCTTCTTGCGAAGCTCTTCGAGCTTGGTAATGTCTTCGGCTTTCACGCCCAAAGGCAATTTGTCATTACGACCTTTTAACCCGTCAATCATCACTTGTGATTCGACTAGATTAGTTGAATAAGTTTTCTTTGCCATAAGATTGTCAATTAAATTTTATGAGATAATTACTTGTTTTATTTGTTTCCTATATAGGAAATCGTTTTACTGAGATAGTTTTTTCAGTTCCCAACATAGGAAATCATTTTCCCGAGATAGTTTATTTAGTTTTCTATATGAGAAAACGTTTTACTGAGATAGTTTATTTAATTTTCTATATAAAAAATTGTTTTTCCCAGATAGTTTTCTCTTCTTTTATAAAAGAAGCAGAAAAAGTACCTTTTTGAATTTTCTCTGCAAAGGTATATATTATTTTTTAATAAACAAAAGAAAAAGATTATTTATCGTAGAAAATCTTTCATTAATAGAAAAAAATGTGATAAATAAGAAAACTTTTTATATCAGTTGAGCTAACCGTTCGGTAAGGGCTTTACGGCTGTATTGTTCTACTTCTTTGGGATTGGTTTTAAGTGTTTTACACTGGAATTGATGATAGAACTCTACTATTTTGGCTTTCATCTGAGAGGCATCGGTATATCCCACATAAGTACCTGTTTGTGTTTCAGTGAGAATAGGTGTAACATCCCAGTTATGAGGTCCTATGGCGAGAATAGGTCGCCCTGAAATCATATATTCAAACAGTTTACCCGCAATAATACCTTGTGTTTCTTCGGAATCTATTTCGATGAGCAACAATACTTGCGATTGCTTTTGCAAACTAATAGCTTCTTGATGGCTAATATAACCTTTATTAATATAATAAGGTGTAAGTCCGTTATGGCGAATATCTTCTTCGATTTCTTCACTTACTTTGCCTGCAAAACAAAGTGTGAAATCTTCGGCAAAATGAGGTTCTTCGCGTATTAATTCGGCTAATATTTTCCACAGTATTTTGGGGTTTCTATCTGATAATAAAGAACCTATGTGCGAAATAAGGAATTTATTGGATAGGGGAGGGGTGATTGTTTTTTCCTCATCGTAACCATTGGTAATCACCTCAATAGGAGTATTGGTAAGCTGCTGAAAGTCTTTTTGCGTCTTGAAACTGGTTGTAATCACCAAGTCTGATTGTTGTAACACTTCTTTTTCCCAATAATGCTGACGTTTATCTGCCCATTTAGTAAGGCGTAAATCTTTGTAATAACCAATAGTTGTCCACGGGTCGCGGAAATCGCTAATCCATTTGAGGTGAGGAATTTGTTTCTTTAACTCATAACCTATAAGGTGTATGCTGTGGGGAGGCGAAGTAGTGATAATAGTTTCTATCTGGTTTTCTTTTATAAACTTATTCAGATACTTTATAGAAGGTTTTATCCAGAATTTACGAGCATCGGGAATGAAGAAATTACCACGTATCCAAAGTAATACTTTATCTAAAATAGAAACTTTTTTACGCGGAATGATACCCGAACTAATTTTTTGGGTTTTCTTTTTAGAGAATAACGAAGCCCAAGCATAAGGTTCCCATATAGGATGTTTGATAATTTGTATATCGGTAGGCAAATCGTTTCCTATTTCATTGTCGATGATAGGATAAGTTGGGTTTTCAGGAATATATACAATAGGTTCTATATTAAAATCTCGTAAATATTTTACAAATTTTAACCAACGTTGTACACCAGGTCCGCCAGCAGGCGCCCAATAATAAGTGATGATAAGTACCTTTCTCATATCTTTTTCCCTATCTGTTATTTGACATAATATACATTATAACCATTTTACAATAGGTGTTTTTTCTATGAAATAACACCGCTACCCACTAATTCATCTCCGCTGTACCAGGCAGCAAATTGTCCCTCAGTAATAGCACTTTGGGGTTCTGAAAAATGAATATACAAACCGTTTTCGACTTTATATAAAACCGCTTTCTGTAATGGCTGACGATAGCGTATACGTACCATAAACTCTTTCGATTCATATACTTTTAATGCCAAATCTTCTCGAATCCAATGTTCATCAGGGGTTGCGATAAACAAAGCACTGCGGAACAATCCGCGATGTGTGTGTCCTTGTCCTGTATAGATGATATTCTTCTCAATATCAGTTTCTATGATGAACAAAGGTTCTTTGGTTCCTCCCACATTTAAGCCCTTGCGTTGCCCTTTGGTAAAATAATGAGCCCCCTGATGGATACCTACTTTTTTACCGTCTTCGGGTTGATAAACAAAACGTTGTGACAAATACTCCAATTCACCTTCATAAGTTTCAAAAGTACGTGGCATATCAAAGTCAGTATATCCTTTCCAATTATTGGAGATTTCAATAATATCGCCTTGTTTGGGTTGTAGCTTTTGTTGTAGGAACTCGGGCAAACGTACTTTTCCTACAAAGCAAAGTCCCTGAGAATCTTTTTTATCAGCAGTTATCAAATCTTGGGCTTTGGCAATGGCTCTCACTTCCGATTTCTGCAATTCTCCAATAGGGAAAAGTGCTTTACTGAGTTGGTCTTGTGAAAGCTGACATAGGAAATACGATTGGTCTTTATTTTCATCTTTCCCCGATAGTAACCGGTAGATTTTTTTCCCGTTAATCTCTATTTCTTCTTTGCGACAATAGTGTCCCGTTGCTACGTAATCGGCACCTAAACTAAGAGCAAGCTTCATAAAGACATCAAACTTGATTTCGCGATTACATAACACGTCGGGATTGGGGGTTCTACCGTGCTCGTATTCATTGAACATATAATCAACAATACGGGCTTTGTAGGGCTCACTCATATCCACTGTTTGGAATGGAATACCGAGCTTTTCGGCTACTAAAAGTGCATCATTACTATCTTCTAACCAAGGACATTCATCTGAAATAGTAACCGAATCATCGTGCCAATTCTTCATAAAAAGGCCTATCACATCATAACCTTGTTCTTTTAACAAATAGGCAGCTACACTACTGTCTACCCCTCCGCTAAGTCCTACTACTACTCTTTTCATTTTATCCTCTCTTTATGTTCTTCTTCTTATAAAAATATAATACTGAAAGCATTACCAATATCAAAAGCAATAATGGATACACAAATACTTTTACTTGCCAACTGCTGACACTTTCAGCTACTTTTTGTTTGTCTAAGAAAGCCAATTGTACTTTCTTATTGCGCAAACTCAAAAACTCGGTGTCGTCTAAAAGATAGTTTAAAGCATTCTGCAAGAAGGATTTATTGTCATAATATTTGCTCGTCCATTTATCAAAACCGAGTTCTAAGGGGATATTATTTTTGCTATCTATATCGTTTTTGATAATATCGCCATCGGCTACTACCAACATTTTGGTAGGTTTGCTTCTATCGGATTTTTCTTTGAGGTTTATGGGGCGAATACGATCTTTATAAACAGAGTTAAACTCTCCTTCCAAAAGCACAGCTAAGGGAATATTTCCGTGTTTATAGGCTTCTTTATTCTGGTTATTGGGGTCGAAGCGCAAGTTGATTTCGCGTGGGGTGCCATCTGCTTTTGAGAAAGGTGAACTAGCGAGAAGCACTGTTTTCTTCACTCCGTTTTTCAGCGTATCGATGCTATTGGCAAACTGAAACCTCACTGCATCTAAATGATTGTTGATAAGGTGATTATTACCTGAAATCACCAGCGGATTATATACCCAAGGAATAGGCATATAACGGGTTTGAGAGCCATCGCCTGTGGCTACAATGATTTCAGAAAAGTACAAATCGTTTACCAAGGTGTAATTGATACGGAAACCATATTGGAAAAACATATCGGTAAGGTTTAGATTGACGGGCATTGCCATTGTCATTCCGCCTGTTTTGTACATATCTTCTAAGGAAACCGCTACATTGTCAATCAGCCATAGAGCACGACCGCCATTCATTATATACTGGTCTACGACCTGCTTTTGGGCATCGGAGAAAGGCTCAGTAGGCTTAGGCACGAGTAGTAAATCGAATTTTTCGAGGTCGTGTAGAGTCTTCTCGGGATTGGTAGCTACTGAATCGAGGGTGAAAGGTGCTATAAAGTAGTATTCGCGCGCTGTTTTGAGGAAGTCGGCCATATAGATATCTTTCAGCGCACCGTTACTTCTGAGTACTGCGATTTTCTTCTTCTTGTCCAACGTAAACTTATAGAGCGCATCAGTAAAATTGTATTCCAATTTCTGTACTGAGTTCTGTACCTGCTCTTGGTCGGTAGAGCCGAGTTTGTTCACGAAGAGACGAACGCGCTCACTCTTCTTGCCATCGCTAATCACTGCCCAAGGGAAAATATACTCAATAGAAGATTTTCCCGCTTCATTTTGGGTGATTTGCAGGGGCTGATAGCCATTATTTATCAGTTCTTGAATTACACTTTCGGGGTGCTCCTCCCCTTCTAATGGGTTTACAAAATTGACGATAATGTTGTTATTGGTAGCAGCATACTCGTCTAATAACTGAATTGTTTCAGTCTGTAATTTCTTAAATTCGGTAGGGATATTGCCTTTGAGCAATACATCAATCACGATAGGATTCTGTATTTTAGCAAGTGTTTTCTTGCTCACCTCAGAGAGCGTATAACGTTTGTCTTGAGTGAGGTCTATCCGTGTGTGCCATTGTTTGGCGATATAATTGACTGCAAGGAGGCACACTAAGGCTATAACTACCTTGCTAATAGAGTTTTGAAAGAGTTTTTTCATCGTTTGTAGGCTTTGAGTGATAAGGTAGTGAGATATATGAAAAATGAGATAACAGAGAGAAAATACACGATATTTCGGGTGTCGAGCACTCCCCTACTGATAGCGTCGAAATGCGTTTGGAAGCCTACTCCACCGAAATCTTCGGGAGCTACAAAGGCAATAAGCTGGTCAATGCCAAAGAAGAAAAAAAAGCAAAGAAAGGCAGCTAACACAAAGGAAATAATTTGGTTACTACTTATAGACGACGCCCATAAGCCTACTGAGGCAAAAGTGGTTACCAGCAAAAACAAGGCAATGTAAGAACCCACGATACCTGCTATATCTAAGTTGCCTACGGGGTTGCCCAATACCCATACCATATAGACGTACAGGGCTGACGGTAAAAGGATTACAAAGAGTAAGAAGAGAATACCCAAGTACTTGCCGAGCACCATTTGCAGAGTGCTGACCGGTTTGGTGAACAAAAGGGCTAACATACCACTTTTTTTCTCTTCTGAGATGCTTCTCATCGTAAGGGCGGGTACTAAAAAGACGAAAACCCAAGACGAAAGCCTAAAAAAGGGCAACAAATCGGCAAAACCAGCATTGAAAATGTTGTAATCTGTTTTAAAGACCCATAAGAACAAGCCGTTTAGCACGATAAAGAGCCCAATGATAGTAAAACCAATGGGCGAAGTGAAGAAATAACGGATTTCTTTTTTGAATAGTGCGTACATTTTTATAGTTAAGAGGTAAGAGATAAAAAGTAAATAGTTGTGAAAGCAACTTACCTTTATCCTTAGTGATTTTTCAGAGGGCAAAAATACAAAAATAATATGATATTACCACTATAGGGGGCAATAAAAGTTAGTGACAATTATCATATTTAAGAGTATTGGTTTCTTATTGTGAAAAATGTAATGCAAAATTTATCCTCTTTACCCCTTTATAATATTGTAAAAGTAAAAAATATAAGAATGTATTTTTTCTTTTCGCCTTCTCCCCTAACCCTCTAAATGCCGTTTTAAACACGTAGAATTAAGTTTATCGAATGAAAAAATTTCATATTTACAAGAAAAGTCAAGCTCTGACAAAGCTCGCATTTTGGGAGCATATAGGCTTCCCATTAGTAGCTTTATAAAAGAACATTTATAAGTGTGACAATATTTTTTTATCAAAAATTTTTGTGGTTTATAAAAATGTCGTATATTTGTAAACTGAATGTAATAACAGAAAAACTCAACACTAAAACAGAAGATTTTTTAATATGGAAATGACAAAAGATGATTTACACAATGCCCTGAAACACTACTTTGGGTTTGAAGCGTTTAAAGGGCATCAAGAAGAAATTATTACCAGTGTAATTAATAAAGAGAACACCTTTGTTATTATGCCTACAGGTGGTGGTAAATCATTATGTTACCAATTACCTGCCTTAGTCTTGGAGGGAACTGCTATTGTTATCTCTCCGCTTATCGCTTTGATGAAAAACCAAGTAGATGCTATGCGTGGTATTTCGTCAACCGATAGTATTGCCCACGTGCTGAACTCTTCGCTTACTAAAAATGAAATTCGCGAGGTAATGGAAGACATCAGTGCAGGCAAGACTAAATTGCTATACGTTGCCCCCGAGTCGCTTATCAAAGAGGAATATGCTAATTTTCTCAAAACAGTACCTATTTCCTTTGTAGCGGTAGATGAGGCGCACTGTATCTCGGAATGGGGACACGATTTCCGTCCTGAGTACCGCAATATTAGAACCATTATCGAGCGTTTGGGCAGTAATATACCTATTGTAGCGCTTACTGCTACGGCTACTCCTAAGGTACAAGAAGATATTTTGAAGAACTTAGGAATGCAGGAGGCTAACGTGTTTAAGTCGTCGTTCAACCGTCCAAACTTGTATTACGAGGTACGCCCTAAAACTAAAAATGTAGATGCCGATATCATTCGTTTTGTGAAACAGAACAGTAAAAAATCAGGGATTATATACTGTCTCAGCCGTAAAAAGGTGGAAGACCTCGCACAAACCTTGCAAGTAAACGGCATTTCGGCAGTGCCTTATCACGCAGGATTAGATGCCAAAACACGCGCCAAACACCAAGATATGTTCTTGATGGAAGAAGTAGATGTGGTAGTTGCAACTATTGCTTTTGGTATGGGTATTGACAAACCCGATGTGCGCTTTGTAATTCACCACGATATTCCTAAAAGTATAGAGAGTTACTATCAAGAAACCGGACGTGCCGGTCGCGATGGTGGTGAGGGGCATTGCTTGGCTTTCTATTCTTATAAAGATGTAGAGAAGCTGGAAAAATTTATGATAGGTAAACCTATAGCTGAGCAAGAAATAGGACAAGCACTCTTGCAAGATATTGTAGCCTATGCCGAAACGTCTAGTTCGCGCCGTAAATTTATCTTACATTACTTTGGTGAAGAGTTTGACGAAGTGAATGGTGAAGGTGCTAATATGGACGATAATGTACGTTTCCCTAAAGAAAAGAAAGAAGCTAAAGACGATGTGGTGAAATTACTAAACGTAATTATTGCTACCAAACAGAAATTTAAAGCTAAAGAGATTGTAAATACGCTTATTGGAAAAGTAAGTGCTATTATCAAAGCACACCGTATTGATGAACAAGAGTTCTTTGGTATTGGGAAGGAAAAAGATGATGCTTACTGGATGGCACTCCTCCGTCAGGTAATGGTAAACGGACTCATACGCAAGGATATAGAAACTTACGGAGTGATGTTTATCACCGACAAAGGAAAGGAATTCTTAAAAGATGTACCTTCATTTATGATGACTGAAGACCACAGTTATGAAGAAGAACCCGAAGATATCAACAGTGCTAATGCTGTAGCGGCCGACCCTGTACTTCTTGAAATGCTCAAAGATTTGCGTAAGAAAGTAGCCAAACAAAAAGGGGTGCCTCCGTTTGTGGTATTCCAAGACCCTTCGCTAGAAGATATGGCTCTCAAATACCCTATTACTATTCAGGAGCTTACTAATGTACACGGTATAGGTGAAGGCAAAGCTAAGAAATATGGTAGTGAGTTTGTGAAGCTCATTGAGCGTTACGTAGAAGAGAATGACATTGTGCGCGCTGAGGATTTAATAGTAAAAACTACAGGGTCTAACTCAGCTTTGAAATTGTTTATCATTCAAAATATAGACCGCAAATTGCCTTTGCCTGACATCGCACAAGCCAAAGGGTTGGAGATGGACGAATTTCTCAAAGAAATGGAACAAATAGTATACAGCGGTACCAAGCTAAATATCGATTATTGGGTGAATGAAATCTTTGATGAAGAGCAACAAGAAGAGCTTCACGAATACTTTATGGAAGCTGAAAGCGACAAAATATCGTTAGCCTCTAAAGAGTTTGCTGGTGATTACGAAGATGATGAACTAAGAATCTACCGATTGAAATTTATTAGTGAAGTAGCGAATTAATATGAGAAGTTTTACATTTAACCTATAATAAAATAAGTAAGTTAGATTAAATAAAGTGTCTGAGAGTTAGCTATAATTTCTCAGACACTTTTTTTAGTGAAAACGGTGTGAGCCACACGGGCAGGTGCGAGCCGCACAAGCAGTCGTAGCACGACAGGCAGATAATGAAAAGA
>NZ_KB291199.1:36580-60476 GCF_000318255.2 Capnocytophaga sp. oral taxon 380 str. F0488 | reverse complement strand
TGACGGTGCGAGCCGCACGAGCAGATAGAGAAAAAACGAATAGATGACGAATAAAGAACAAATAAATGATGGTGCGAGTCGCACGGGCAGATAGAGAAAAGACGAATAGATGACGAATAAGAAACAAATAAATGATAGTGCGAGCCGCAGAGGCAAATAAAGAATGAACAAAAGATAAATGGAAATAAAGTAAAGATAAGATGATTTAGAGTGTTATTATAAAACCTAAAAATCTTTTATTAGAGCTTGAAAATACAGGTAAATAAGTAGTATATAGAGTGTTATAAATGCTCGTAAAAATAACTTCAAAAAAACATTAAAAAATATTTTTCAGTATCAAAATTAATTTGTACATTTGCACCGGTTTTTGAGAGACCTCTCAAAAATTGAGGCAATTTTATATTGCTATTAGATAAAAAAGAATTGTTAAATTAATATCAAATTTAAGACATTATGAGTAAACCAAAAACACTTTCCGTTGATAAATACGGAATTAAGAACGCTAATGTTCGTTATCAGTTAACTGCTGACGAACTACAACAAGAAACTTTGGATAAAAAATTAGGCGTTGAAGCTTCTTCAGGAGCTATTGCTATTAAAACAGGTAAATTTACAGGGCGTTCTCCTAAAGACCGTTTCATCGTAAAAGATGATATCACCAAAGATCGCGTATGGTGGGGAAGTATTAACATTCCTTTTGAACCTGCAAAATTTGACAAACTATATGAAAAAGTAGTAGCTTACTTATCTAACAAAGAAATCTACGTTCACGATGGTTATGTTTGTGCAGATCCTAAATACCGTACTAACATTCGTACCATTACTGAGCTTCCTTGGAGCAACCTTTTCGCTTATAATATGTTCTTACGTATAGATGATAGCGAACTTCCTTCTTTCAAAGAAGATTGGTTGGTAGTAAATGCACCTGGTTTTGAAGCTGACCCTGCTGTAGATGGTACTCGTCAGGCTAACTTCGCTATCTTGAACTTCACCAAAAAAATTGCTTTGATTGGTGGTACAGGTTATACCGGAGAAATTAAAAAAGGTATCTTCTCAGCTATGAACTTTGAATTGCCTGTGTTCCGTAATACTATGCCAATGCACTGTTCAGCAAACGTAGGTAAAGGTGGTGATACTGCTATCTTCTTCGGACTTTCTGGTACTGGTAAAACTACTCTTTCTGCTGACCCTAACCGTCATTTAATTGGTGACGACGAACACGGTTGGACTCCAGAAAATACTGTATTCAACTTTGAAGGTGGTTGCTACGCTAAAGTGGTAGACCTTACTGCTGAAAAAGAACCAGAAATCTTCGCAGCTATTAAAAAAGGTGCTATCCTTGAAAACGTAATTATGGATGATAAAGGTGTAGTTGATTTCTCTCGCACTGATATCACTGAAAACACTCGTGTTTCTTATCCTATTTACTACATCGCAAATATCCAGCCAGGTTCTATAGGACACAATCCTAAGAACATCTTCTTCCTTACTTTTGATGCTTATGGTGTATTGCCTCCAATCTCTAAATTGACTCCTGAACAAGCTGCTTACCAATTCGTTTCTGGTTATACTTCAAAAGTAGCCGGTACTGAGGTAGGTATCACTACCCCTCAAAAAACTTTCTCTGCTTGTTTCGGTGCTGCCTTTATGCCACTTCACCCAGCTGAATACGGAAAACGTTTGGCTGAGAAAATCAAAGAAACTGGCGTAAACGTATGGTTGGTAAACACTGGTTACAACGGAAAAATGAAAAGATGTAGCTTGAAAGATACTCGTGCTCTTATCACTGCGGCTCTTACCGGCAAACTTAACAATGTTGAGTACAAAGAATTACCTATCTTTGGCTTCAAAGTACCTCAATCTTGTGAAGGTGTATCAGACCAAAGCATCTTGAACCCAGAAAATACTTGGAGTGACAAAGCACAATTCAGTGCTAAACTGAGAGAATTGGCTGAATCATTTGTACAAAACTTCAAAGACAAAAAATTTGCTGAAGGTGCAAGTGCTGACGTCCTTGCTGGAGCTCCTAAATTGTAATTATTTAGATAACCATATTCAAAAGGCTGTTCATTTAAGAACAGCCTTTTATTTTTGTTTTTTACTAATATTATTACTATTTTTGCACCCCAAATAGAATTTAAAGATAAAAAATGCTTGACAAATTAAATATCGTAAAACAACGTTTCGACGAAGTTTCGGACTTAATCATTCAACCTGATATTATTGCAGACCAAAAGCGCTATATCCAGCTCAATAAGGAATATAAAGACCTTAAAGAACTGATGGATAAGCGCGATGAGTATATAAATGTAACTGGAAACTTGCAAGAAGCTGAAGAAATTATTGCTGATGGCAGCGATGCCGAAATGGTGGAAATGGCAAAGTTACAATTAGAGGAAAGCAAAGAGCGTTTGCCTCAGTTAGAAGAAGAAATCAAGTATATGCTTATCCCCAAAGACCCTGAAGATGCTAAGAATGCCGTAATGGAAATTCGTGCAGGAACAGGTGGAGATGAGGCTTCAATCTTTGCAGGCGACCTATACCGTATGTACACCAAATACTGCCAAAGTAAAGGCTGGACTACCTCAGTAATGGACTTTAATGAAGGAACTGCTGGCGGGTATAAAGAGATTATCTTTGAAGTAACGGGAGACAATGTATATGGTACCTTAAAATTTGAAGCAGGAGTACATCGCGTACAACGAGTGCCTCAAACAGAAACACAAGGGCGCGTACACACTTCGGCAGCAACTGTAATTGTATTGCCAGAAGCAGAAGAATTTGATGTGGAACTTGATATGGCTGATGTGAAAATCATTCGTACTACTTCTACGGGACCCGGAGGACAGTCTGTGAATACAACCTATTCGGCTATTCAGTTGCAACATATTCCTACAGGCATTGAGGTGCGTTGCCAAGATGAGAAATCGCAACACAAGAATCTTGAAAAGGCACTTAAAGTATTGCGTTCACGTTTGTATGAAATGGAGCTGGCAAAGAAGATGGAAGCTGATTCTGCTCGTAGGAAATCAATGGTTTCCAGCGGTGACCGTTCAGCTAAAATACGCACTTATAACTATCCGCAAGGGCGTGTAACCGACCACCGTATAGGTCTTACCCTTTATGATTTGCAAAATGTTATCAATGGTGATGTACAACGTCTTATCGATGAACTTCAATTGGCTGAAAATGCTGAGAAGCTAAAAGAAGGAGATGTTTTTTAAACTATTATTGAAAAAGAAAATAGCAATATTGTTATTGTAGCGATAGTAGCTGCTATATTCTTTTTGGCAATCCTATTTATTTTGTGAGATGGCAAAGAAGTATTATGTAGTATGGGAGGGACACCAAACGGGGGTCTTTACCTCGTGGGCTGAATGTAAGAGGGCTGTTAATAATTTTCCGAACGCTAAATACAAAAGTTTTCCTACGGAAGAAATGGCACAAAAAGCCTATGCAGGGAATTATGAAACGTACAAAGGTAAAAAGATAGAAGAGCCTACTCTTTCATCAGATGCATTAAAACTTATCGGGAAGCCTATTTTACCTTCTATTGCGGTAGATGCTGCTTGTAGCGGTAACCCTGGTATAATGGAATATCGGGGGGTAGATACTGAGACACAAGCCGAGATTTTTAGGCTTTCACCTATGAAAGATGGCACCAATAACATAGGGGAGTTTTTGGCTATAGTACACGCTTTGGCTTTCTTAAAACAACGCAACCTTACAATGCCTATCTATTCGGATAGTGAAATAGCAATGCGCTGGGTACAACAAAAAGTATGTAAAACTAAGCTTGGAAAGACATCTTATAATACAAAAATATTTGAACTAATAACTCGTGCTGAAAAATGGCTACAAGAAAATACTTATCCTAATCGTATTCTCAAATGGGAAACCAAAGCGTGGGGCGAAAATCCTGCGGACTTTGGTAGAAAAGACTCTTAACTTTTCTTCTTAAATCTAAAAAATAAATGACTGATATTACTCTATCTGTACAGCCTACTTCGAGTCCTGATATTATTAAATTAGAGGCGAATAAAGCCTTAGTAAAAGGTAGTTACGAGTATAAAAATATTGATGAAGCTAAAAACTCACCCTTAGCAAAAGAGCTGTTTTACCTTCCTTTTGTAAAGACAGTATATATCTCGAGTAATTTTATTGCGTTGAAACGATTTCCAATTATAGAATGGAAAGACGTACAAGAAGAAGTGGCACAGCAAGTGTTGTTTTATTTACAGTCAGGGAGAGAAATTGTAAGTACTGAGGGTGAACAAAAGAAGGTTATTTCCGTATATACTGAAACCACACCTAACCCTTCGGTAATGAAATTTGTAGCCAATAAACGTCTTGTTCCTACTATTATAGAATATAAGCATATAGAGGAGACTGATGAGGCTCCTATGGCTAAAGCTCTTTTCACTCAGTTTCCTTTTATTGAGGAGGTATTTTTTGATGATAACTATATTTCAGTTACTAAAAAAGATAACAAAGAGTGGGCAGTGGTTACCCCTAATATACGAGAATTTATTAAGAATTATCTTTCAGAAGGGCATATGCTTATTTCTTCTTCTGAAATTAAACGACATCAGCAAGCAACACAAGAACGACTACTCTCTATGGTTACTACTGATGAGGTATCAAAACAAATTGTAGCTATTATAGATGAGTTTGTAAAACCTGCTGTAGCCTCTGATGGAGGAAATATTCAGTTTATTTCGTACAATCCAGAAACGCATTACGTAGAGGTAATACTGCAAGGAGCTTGTAGTGGTTGCCCCTCCTCTACCCTAACCTTAAAAAAGGGAATTGAAGTCATCTTAAAAGATAAGCTACAAAACCCTTATATTAGTGTAAACGCTCTTAACGGATAAGAACATTTTCTGAAATAAAATAACCACGCCATATGGAGCGTGGTTTAGTTAAACAATTCTTGAAATGTGTAGTGTTGCGGTTACACGAAATTCTTCTTATTTATTTTTCAATAAATCTCTAATCTCAGTAAGTAACTCTTCTTGAGTAGGACCAGCTGGTGCAGCGGGAGCCCCTTCTTCTTTTTTCTGTTTGTTTAGCTTGTTGATACCTTTTAGAAGCATAAACAATACAAGTGCAATACAGAAGAAGTTAATTACAGCGGCAAGAAACTTACCATAAGCTACTCCATTCCATACCAAACCTTCTAAGTGTTCAGCACCCGTAGCTTTCAAAGCAGGTGTTAATAACAAAGGGGTAATAACATCAGACACTAATGATGATACGATAGCACCAAAAGCAGCCCCAATGATAACCCCGATGGCTAAATCGACTACGTTACCTTTTACGGCAAATTCTTTAAATTCTTTTAAAAATCCCATAATGATTCATTTTAAGTTTATAAAAATAATTTGTTACTTAATTCGGGGCAAAAATAATACTTTTTTCCGAAATACAAAAAGAAAAGGGACGAATTTCACAACTGTCCCTTTTCATCACTAACTAAAAAACTCAATCACTATGATGGTTAAGTATAACTTTACACAGTCATACTAAATATTTTGGTATTAGGCATTTTGCGTTGTAAGTGCAAATCGAAAGCCATACAGATATTTCTAATAAAAGGTTTTCCCTCATCGGGGACTTCTATATGATTACCTGCTATATGCAGTAAACCATCGTTTTGCATTTCTTGAAGATGTGCTATTACTTCTGTTATTTCAGGAAACTGAAGAGATTCGTCGTTCCAAGAAGTAGTAAACTGACACATCAAGTTGAGGATATGACGCCTAATAATTAAATCTTCTTTATTGAGAATATGCCCTTTACACACGGGTATTTCATTCTTCTCAAGACGTGCATAATAAGCATCTAAATCTTTCTCGTTTTGGGCAAAACCGTACCAACTATCGCTGATAGAAGACATTCCTAAGCCTATCATCACTTGCGTTTTGGAGGCTGTATAGCCCATAAAGTTGCGATGTAATTGATGATTTTTGAAAGCCTTATACATACTATCAGTAGGTAAAGCAAAGTGATCCATTCCTATTTCGGCATATCCTGCTTTCAATAAGTATTGTTTTCCTACTTCATACAGCTCTCGTTTTACTTCGCCTGTGGGCACATCTTCATCTTTAAAACCGCGTTGCCCACTGCCTTTTATCCAAGGTACGTGCGCATAGCTATAAAAAGCAATACGGTCGGGACGAAGAGTGTTACTCCTATCAATAGTAAAGAGTACATCGTCTAAGGTTTGAAACGGCAAACCAAAAACCAAATCGTGGCTTACAGAGGTATAGCCGATAGCTCTGGCTTGCTGGGTAACACGCTGTACATTCTCAAAAGGTTGAATGCGGTGAATGGCTTTTTGTACCTTAGGCGAATAATCTTGTACGCCATAACTCACGCGCCTAAAACCTAAGTCGTAAAGCGTTTGTAGGTGAGTTTCAGTGGTATTATTAGGATGACCTTCAAAACTAAATTCGTGAGCATCAGCTTTATCAGCACGTTCAAAAATACCTTCTATCAAACGGCGCAACTGCAAAGGTTCAAAAAAGGTAGGCGTACCTCCCCCTAAGTGTATTTCCTTAATACGAGGGCGTTCTTCCAAAAAATCAGTGTATAACTGCCATTCTTTAAGTATTGCCTCTATATAAGGGGCTTCCATTTCGTGGCGCTTAGTAATGCGTTTATGACAACCACAGAAAGTACAAAGACTCTCACAGAAAGGCAAATGAATGTATAGACTAATCCCTTCGGTACTATTGCTCTCAGCATAAGATTTTCGTAAGCTCTCCAACCATTTTTCAGTAGAAAAAGTACTACTATCCCAATAGGGAACAGTAGGATAGCTAGTATAGCGAGGTCCAGCTACATTGTATTTTTGAATGAGAGATATTGCCATTTTCACTAAAAACGGGGCAAAGGTATAAAAAAAAGTGGAAAGTGAAAAGAGAAAAGAAAAAAATATAGATTCGCTAATACCGTAATGCCAATAATATCAAACTAATGACGAGGGACGAATGACGGGATAAGCTATACAGATAAATAATTATAAGACGAACAACAAGAGGTTCTACAGTGGCTCTACAGTGGCTCTACAGTGGCTCTACAGTGGCTCTACAGTGGCTCTACAGTGGCTCTCCAGTGGCTCTACAGTGGGTCTACAGTGGCTCTACAACGAACAAAAGACGAACGATGAACGAAGGAATAACGAACCTAAGGCAAAGAAAAGTTATTTGAATATTGAATATTAGACATCTATGTTTAGATTCGTTTGCAGAAAAAATAGCAAGACTCTTTTAATCTTGTACTTTTCTAATTTGACTGCAATATATTTAAAAGGTTTTCATTGAACCATTTATACCGATTGATAATCATAATATGAGTACCATTTTTTACTACAATAGCATTTTTTATGTACTGAATAGGAAAAACAGGATCTTTATCTCCGTGAATGTGAACTGTGTGGGGTAAAGGTTCTTTTTGTTGCCAATTCACTATGCGGTCTATTGACCAATCGAGATAGGCAGGGGAGCGCATTCCTATATATTTCTCGTATAGAGCTATTCGTTTAGTCATCAGTTCAGAAAAAGAAAATCTTTTCCAAAACTCCAAATCGCTGATAGTACGAGTGGGCAATAACTTATGCAGGTTTGTATAGCGTGCCAAGAGCATTTTTTTAGGCAGTTCGTACTGCGTTTTTACGCTGGAAATGAGGACTATTTTTCGATAATCGTTCAGTTGTTTAGCTATCTCTTGTACAATAATTCCTCCAAAAGACACCCCTAAGAGCACAGGAGAAGGCTCGGTAATTGCTACTGCAATACGTCCTGCATAGTGAGCTAGACTTTCTTCTTTTTCGGGAGTAATCCAGTCGAGTAAGTGCACACGGAAATTGTTGGGGAATTGCAAACGCTCGAAAATCTTAGGGCTGGCAGCCATTCCAGGCATTAAATAAATAGAAAGATTATCTTTTATATTCATTTGATATTGCTTTTTTACGAAAAATAAGTAACTTTGCACCAAATTTTAAATGAGTAACAGGTTATAGGTAAAAAGTAAAAACTAACGATAGTTAGGTATGTGAATGAGGTATAATGCTCATCTCTTACTTCTTATCTCTTATCTAGACAGAAGCAAAAGTACAACATTTTTGTCAAATAACGAATATTACTAATTAAAAACATAGTACAATGGAAGTAATAGACAGCGAATTTTCACGTCAATACCAAGCCAAAATCAACGGTGAACTTGCCTTTGTAGAATACGCTATTCAGGAGCGTAAGATATTCTTTACCAAAACATTGCTACCTGAAACGACGGACGAAGCGCTCATTGATGAATTCTTTAAAGGGGTAATAGCCTTAGTAGCTGAGAAAAAATATAGAGTGGTGCCCGTTTGCCCAGTAGCTATTGCTTTTTTTAAGCGTAATAAGGAGTGTAAAGACATACTTCCTGCTGGTATCAGGATTTAATAGTTAATGATTAACGGTTAATTAAAAAACTTCGTTTTACATTGATTATATACAGATGAAGTATGCGAGGGCAGAGTATGTAAGGTATACGCTCTAACAAAAAGAGCAGGGCTCTCCCCTACTCTCTTAACTATGTAGATAAAAAAGAATTAATAATATATTATATGAAAGCCGTATTTTTAGACCGCAACACGCTCTCTGAGCGCATAGATGTAGATATCCCAAAAGGGATAGCCCAATGGGTAGCCTTCCAAAAAACAGCTCCCGATGAAATTGTTCAACGTCTCAAACCTGCTGATATAGCTATTGTGAACAAGGTGAAACTCGATGAGAGTATCCTTAGGCAGTTGCCTAACCTTAAGCTCATTCACCTTACTGCTACGGGTATGGATAATATTGATAAAGAGGCTGCGAAAGCCTTGGGTATAGAAGTGAAAAACGTAGCGGGTTACTCTACTGAAAGTGTAACAGAACACTTCTTCTTGTTGTTACTATCGGCTATGCGTGCCCTAAAAACCTATCACACAAGTGTAGAAGATGGTACTTGGGAAAAAGATGGTCGTTTTTGCCTTACTGAGCCACCGGTGTTTGAATTGCATACCAAAACCTTAGGGATTATAGGAGTAGGCAACATAGGGAAAGCTATTAGTAAAGTAGCTGAAGCCTTTGGTATGAAAGTGCTATGGGCTGAACGCCAAGGTAAAGCCCCACGCAGTAAAGAATATACTGAGTTCGACAAGGTATTGGCACAGAGTGACATTATCTCGCTTAACTGTCCGCTTACTCCTGAGACTAAGCATTTAGTAGATGAAGATTTCATCTCTAAATTGCGTAAAAAACCATTAATTATCAATATGGCTCGTGGGGCTATAGTAGACCCTCAGGCGGTATATGAAGCTATAGAAAGCAATCGTATAATGGGCTTTGCTACCGATGTGTTTGAAGAAGAACCGCCAATGGCTAACGACCCTCTACTAAAAATAGCCAACCACCCTCGTGTGATTTACACTCCTCACGTGGCTTGGGCGAGCGAATACGCACAAGATAAGTTGTGGCGTATCTTGAAACGCCAAGTAGAAGATTTTATCGTAAAATATAAAACAGAACATAAGGAAAATGAAAAAGCATAATTTTAGCGCAGGCCCCTCTATCTTAGCACCTGAGGTATTCCAAAAAGCCTCTGAAGCCTTATTAGATTTTGAGGGGACTGGCTTATCGGTAATAGAAATATCACACCGCAGTCCAGAGTTTGTACGCGTGATAGAACGCGCTCGTGCATTGGCATTGGAAATTGCAGGTTTAGATAATTCATATGAGGCACTCTTTTTACAGGGAGGAGCAAGTATGCAATTCCTGATGGTACCTTACAACCTGCTCGAAACTAAAGCTGCTTATATAGATACAGGTACTTGGGCTAACAAAGCACAAAAAGAAGCTGCTCTCTTTGGCAATGCCGAAGTAATAGCCTCTTCTAAAGCCGATGGTTATAAGTATATTCCAAAAAATGTAACCGTCCCTACTGATATCGATTATCTGCACATCACTACCAATAATACGATTTACGGTACCGAGTACCGCAGTTTACCTCAAACGAGCGTCCCTTTGGTAGCCGATATGAGTTCTGATATTTTCTCACGTCCGTTAGATTACAAACAATTTAGTTTGATTTATGCAGGTTCACAGAAGAATTTAGGAGCTTCGGGGTCTACTTTGGTGATTGTGAAGAAGGATATATTGGGCAAGGTAAGTAGGAAACTGCCTTCGATGATGGACTATCAGTTGCATATTAAAAACGATAGTATGTTCAATACGCCCTCTACTTTTGCAGTATATGTGAACCTTTTAGTACTCGAATGGATACAAGCACAAGGTGGATTACAAGCCTTAGGCAAACGCAACCGAGCTAAAGCCGATTTGCTTTATGGAGAAATCGACCGCAATCCATTAGTAGTAGGGTATGCCAACAAAGAAGACCGCTCCCTAATGAATGTAGTGTTCAACCTCACCGATGAAAGCACCAAAGAACGCTTTGACGCTTTGTGTAAAGAAGCCAATATCAGTGGAATAAAAGGACACCGCAGTGTAGGAGGCTATCGCGCTTCTATCTACAATGCTTTGCCTTTAGAAAGTGTACAAGTATTAGTAGATATACTTAAAGAATTTGAACGCACCGCATAAAGAAGAATAATATAGAAAACAAAATAAGTCCGATACAAATATCGGACTTATTTTGTATTATACAATATGTTATTTAATCTCTAAGACTTTATAATCAAATGTATTAAGCTTCACAACTACTACAGTTTACAAAATTCATCATCATTTCTTTTGCTACTGATTGACTGCGCTGATAGTACAAACTTTTAACTCCTAATTTCCAAGCCTCAATAAGCACTTTATTTACATCGCGAATAGGCATTGCTGACGGAATATTTAAGTTCAAACTCTGCGTTTGGTCAATGTACGCTTGACGCTGTGCTGCTTGTGATATAATTTCCATCGGTGAAATCTCTTTAAAAGTTTTAAACACATTCTTCTCTAATTGAGATAACTCTTGCAAGTGTTGTACAGAGCCATTATTCAAACGAATAGAACGCCATACCTCTTCATTATTAAGACCTTTTTCCTCCAAAAGTTGAGTGAGATACTTATTTTTGCGCATAAAGTTCCCTTTAGAAAGCCCTACTTTATAGTAATTGCTCGAATAAGGTTCGATACCTGGTGATACCTGTCCTAAAATAGCCGAACTGGAAGTGGTAGGAGCGATTGCCATAGTGGTAGTATTTCGTCTACCATATCCTTTTAAAATTTCTGGTTCTCCATAAATATGAGCTAACTCTTTAGTTGCCTTATCAGCTTCTTCACGAATGTATCTAAAAGCGCGGGCATTGAACTGAGTTGCCTCAAAGCTCTCAAAAGGTATCATATTGCGTTGCAAATAAGAATGATATCCTAACACACCCAAACCTAAAGCACGGTGACGAATAGCAAAATTGCGAGCTGCCTGTAAATAGTAATTACCCTTTGTTTTTTCTATAAACTCTGAAAGTACCGCATCTAAAAAGAATACCGCTAACTTTACTGCTTTTGTATCTTTCCACTCATCAAAGAGCTCTAAGTTCATAGAAGAAAGACAGCAAATGAACGATTCATCTTCATTAGAAGGTAACATAATCTCACTGCACAAGTTACTTGAACGGATGAGCATATCCTTATCTTTATACACTTGAGGACGATTACGATTGGCATTATCGGTAAAGATAATGTAAGGTAATCCTTTTTGTTGGCGAGACTCCAAGACACGAGCCCATAGGCGACGTTTTTCTACATCACCATCTATCATTTCTTGCATCCAATAATCAGGTACACAAATACCAAAGAAAAGATTCTGAATAGGGAATTCTACATCTTTAATTTGTAGAAACTCTTCGGCATCGGGATGGTCTATATCTAAATAAGCAGCAAAAGCACCACGTCTTACTCCTCCTTGTGATACAACGTCCATCGCTGAATCGAACAACTTCATAAAACTAACCGCCCCACTTGATTTACCATTATCGGTAACTGCAGAACCGCGACTACGCAATTCGCCAAAATAACCAGAAGTACCTCCTCCTATTTTGGTTTGCATAATCACCTCTCCAAGTTTATGAGTAATCCCCTCGATGCTATCAGGTACGTACACATTAAAACAAGAAATAGGCAAACCTCTTTCAGTACCCATATTTGCCCAAATAGGAGATGAGAAACTAATCCACCCTTTAGTAATCATTTCTTTGAAAGCGGGCTGTAATTCGGGTTTATAAAGCCTATGTGCAGCAGCACTTGTAATGCGGTCTATTGCACCTTCTACGCTTTCTCCTTTTAGTAAATAGCCTCTATTGAGGATTTGTTCAGACTCTTCATTGAGCCACCAAATGTCTTTTTCTTCGTTCATAACTTTTTATTTTCGGGGTGCAAAGTAACAGCTTTATATTCTAATTTCACCCTCTATCCAAAATAAGTTATTAACAAAGTTTTTAACAATATAGCAAAATCAGCCTCTTAGGATAATTTTTTAACATACAGTTATACTTTTATATTACTTGAATAGCTAAAATAATAAAAATTAAATGTATGGGAAAGCAAAAACTATTAAAAATAAGAAGATATAGAAGAGTAGAAATATAGCTGTTAATTACTACAAATCAACGTGTTAAAAAGAATTGTTATATTTAAAACAAAATAGCAGTACAATTTTATCTAAAATATTTTGTTCTTTCAGATAACTTTTGTACTTTTGTAGCGTTAAGTATAAAAGGAAATCTTATGTCAGAACTAATTACTAGACCTATACCTATTGATGAAGAAGTAGTGTGGGATAAAACAAAAACTATTATCAGTACTACTGATAAGTTGGGTGCTATTACTGACGTAAATCAAACATTTATAGACGTTTGTGGTTATCCTGCGGTTGAATTATTAGGAAAACCACATAGCATCATTCGTCACCCCGATATGCCTAAAATCATATTTAAGATTACTTGGGATAATATTTTGGCGGGGAGGAACTTTCACGCTATTATTAAAAACTTAGCTAAATCGGGTAAGTATTATTGGGTAATTACCGATTTTGAAGTAGGCAGGAATATTATTGGGGATGTTGTTACTATTATGGCTCGTCAGCATTCAGTACCTAAGTATGTAATTACAGAGCATATTGAGCCTTTATATCAAACGCTCCTTAAACTTGAAAAAATAGGAGATATGGAGCTCAGTAATCGTTATTTTAAGGGCTTTTTAGAAAAACAAGGCAAATCATATATTGAATATATTATGGATATTATGGACGAAAGCAAGCGAGAAATTCACTTTGATCCTATCCCTAATATGCCTCACACTGATACTAACATTGGAGACTATGAAATTTCTGATGATATATTTAGTGAAGAACATCACGAAGAAGAAACTATGATGCAACGCAAGAGTTTCTTTGCAAAATTATTTTCTACGAATTAGATTTTTGCAAATATCACAATAAAAATGAGAGCGTATCTATTGCAATAGATACGCTCTCATTTTTGGTTCTTTCTATGACTATGATTCTTTCTTGTCTTGAATTTCTTTCTTATCGTCTTTTAATTTAGCTGACAGTTCCATAGAAATAGCAGAACGTTCAAATTTGATTTTTCCTGAAAGTGTTTCTAAGACACAAGTATCATCAGTAAGTTCTACAATGCGTCCGTGCATACCACTTTTAGTAATTACTTTATCGCCTCTTTTCATTCCTTCAATAAAGTTTTTTTCTTGTTTTTGTCGTCTTATTTGCGGACGAATCATAAAAAAGTAGAATACTAAGATTATCAATATAAGAGGTAGTAAACCACTGTTCATCAATTGTTGCATATTTATTAATTTAATTATTAGTTTTTAGTTATTTTAGAAAATTGTAATTAGAAACTTTTAGCTTTTGGCTTTCAATTATAAAAGTCCTCTTCCTATCTTTTTTATTTGTTGTTTTTCTTCGAGTTCTTTATGTACATTTTTCATTACACCATTAATAAATGCACTACTTTTAGTAGTAGAATATTCCTTGGCAAGTTCTAAATATTCATTAAGTGTTACTTTCACTGGAATACTAGGAAAACTAAGCATTTCACAAACAGCCATTTTTAACAATATACTATCTATTACAGCTACACGATCTTTCTCCCAACCTGTCATTCTACTAATAATTTCATTCTCCCACTTACTATCATTGAGCACTGCTTTCTTTAGTAACCCTGTAAGAAATTCTTTTTCTTCTTCATCTTTATAAAGTGAAGGAACAAAATATTTATCAGGCGAGGTGGGGAGCACTTCTCTAAATAACCTACTTATATAGGTATTTACAATAGGATAATCATCTACCCAAGTGAGATTATAATCTTCAATATATTCATATATTGTCTCATCGGGAGCTATAATTTCTTCAAAAATAGTCATTAAAAAAGATCTATCAGTTTCAAAACTGCTCTTTTGTTTGCTGTATTTCTTATAAAACTCACTTTCTACAATGTTTTTATATATAGTACGCACATACTCTTCGTGTATTTCCCAATGGTTTATACGTGCATCAGCAATGGCTTCTTGTAATAATGTATTATGAACGATGGCTAAGAGCAAAAGATTTTCAGAGAATTTTTGATGTACTGTTCTTTCTTCAGTAGTAGCCAAATATTTTTTCTGAGCTACTTTGTGTTGATGAGTTGCCAAAGAATGCAGTTCAATGAAAAGTGATAATATTAATAAATATAGGTGTCGCATTTCATCAGCACTGTTTTGCAAGAACTTCAATTCTTTGTCTAAATCCTGACTTTGGCTCTGACGCATTGCATAAATTGATTGCATTACTTTTGCCCTAATATGTCGTCTTGTAAGCATAATTTGTAAGAACTTTCTTAACTTTATTTTGAGAGTGCAAAAGTAGAAAAAAAGGTTTAACGAGCCAAAAAAAAGCACTAAAAAAGCACCTAAAATGTTAATTTTTTACTAAAAATCGCATTTTTTCTTGTTTTATACTTGCTATGAAGAAATATATTACTACCTTTGTCCTTATTAACTGTATTTATAAGTTATCATATGAACAAATCAGAATTAATTGATGCAATTGCAGCAGGGTCTGGGCTTACAAAAACCGACTCTAAAAAAGCTGTTGAAGCGTTCTTTTCAAGTGTTGAAAAGGCTCTAAAAAAAGGTGACAAAGTAGCTGTCGTAGGATTCGGTTCTTGGTCAGTTGCTAAAAAAGAAGCCAGAGAGGCTCGCAACCCTCGTACTGGTGCAGTAATTAAAGTACCTGCTAAGAAAGTTGTAAAATTCAAAGCAGGGGCTGAATTATCTGAAGCAGTAAACAAAAAGTAATTGCAGTAAAAAAGTCCCTTTCAGTTGAAAGGGACTTTTTTTTATTTATTAGTAGATGAGTTAATTAGCATAGAAACCTTATTTAATGATTAATGGTTAATTTGGGAGAAGCTTATAGAAAGCTTATAGGAAAGACGAACAAAAGACGAACAAAAGACGAACAATGAATGAACAATGAATGAAGGAAAAGTGAAGTTAAGTTGATGCTAAAGTAGAGATAAGAAGAAGGGAATTGGTAGACTTCTACTTTGCTAAAAGTCGTAGCACAACAGGCAAGTCGTAGCACGATAGGCAATTAGAAACTTTGGCAAGGTGCAAAGCGCACGAAAGCGCAAATTAATTTTCTGACAAGACCATAACTAACATTACCAATATGAAAAAGAAGAAAATAGTAGTCCTCACAGGGGCAGGGATTAGTGCTGAAAGTGGTGTAAAAACTTTCCGAGATGCCGATGGCTTGTGGGAAGGTCACGATATAGAACAAGTGGCAACACCTTATGGTTTTGAGAAAGACCCTGAACTTGTATTGAACTTCTACAACGGCTTGCGCAAACAGGTGAAAAATGTGCAACCTAATCCCGCTCACCTATTATTAGCCGAGTTGGAAAAAGAGTACGACGTGGTAATCATCACTCAAAATGTAGATGACTTGCACGAACGTGCGGGTAGCCATCACATTATTCACTTACACGGTGAACTGCTAAAAATGAGGGGAGTAGATGACCCCTATACGCTCTACGACTGTACTGACGACATCAAAGTGGGCGACCTGAGCCCCAGTGGAGCGCAATTACGACCTCACATTGTGTGGTTTGGCGAAGATGTACCAATGATTGTAAAGGCTGCCGAAGAGGTAGAAACTGCCGATATAGTGGTTATTGTAGGTACTTCATTACAAGTGTACCCCGCTGCTGGATTGATGAACTGTGCCAAGAAAGATACACCTATATATTATATAGACCCACGTCCAAGCATCAGTAGTAAAGATAAAATCACTGTAATTAAAGACGTTGCTTCAACGGGGGTAGCCAAAGCTATTGAACTAATAAAAGAATTAAAATGAGTAACTTCCCGAAATTTATTTTAGGTGACAACACCGATATGCCCGACGCAATGTTCGTGGTACATTTAGAGTATCCGCGCTTCGTGCTGAACTTAGACGACGATGAAGTAGAATGGCTCGAAGAGTTTGACGAAGAAGACACCAAAGAGTTAGAAGCTGAAAGCGAGAACCTTATAGAAGAAGCTATCGCTTTCTACGAACGAGAAATCGCCCGTATAGAAGAAAATGACTACTAAGCAACTCATACAGCAAATCGGAGCTAAACAATCGCTGTTATGTGTGGGCTTGGATACCGATATGACTAAAATTCCTACTCACTTGCTTAAAGAGGAAGACCCGCTGTTCGC
Organism: Capnocytophaga sp. oral taxon 380 str. F0488; assembly: GCF_000318255.2. NCBI lineage: Bacteria > Pseudomonadati > Bacteroidota > Flavobacteriia > Flavobacteriales > Flavobacteriaceae > Capnocytophaga > Capnocytophaga sp. oral taxon 380. Next base: position 43,737 of record NZ_KB291199.1, on the reverse strand, counting down.
GTTCAACAAGGCGATTATAGAGGCTACTCACCCATTTGCGGTAGCCTACAAACCCAATACAGCTTTCTACGAAGCGCACGGCGAAAAAGGTTGGCGTGCCTTGAAAAAGACGATAGACTACCTAAACCGTCACTACCCTGAGATTTTCACTATTGCCGATGCCAAACGCGGGGATATAGGCAACACTTCAAGTATGTATGCCAAAGCTTTCTTTGAAGATATGCAATTCGATAGCGTGACAGTAGCCCCCTATATGGGAAGGGATTCGGTAGAGCCTTTTTTAGCTTTTGAAAACAAACACACCATTCTCTTAGCACTAACCTCTAATGAAGGGGCTTTCGACTTCCAAACGCAAAAACTCAACGATGAAGAGCTGTACAAAAAGGTATTACGCACCTCACTCACTTGGCAAAACAGTCAAAACTTGATGTACGTAGTAGGTGCGACCAAGGTGGAATACCTAAAGGAAATACGCAAAATTATACCTGAACATTTCTTGTTAGTACCAGGAGTAGGGGCACAAGGAGGCAGCTTAGAAGAGGTATGTAAGTATGGTTTGAACGACCACTACGGACTGCTTATCAACTCGTCAAGAGGCATTATTTACGCTTCTAAGGGCGAAGACTTTGCCAAAGTAGCAGGTGAAAAAGCTGAGGAATTACAACAGAAGATGAAATTAATGCTTAATGCTTAATGGTAAATGATAAGTGGTAAATGAGTAGTAATGAAAAGGAGCAAGAGAAATGATAAGTATGAGAAGTAATAGGTATATCAACTTTGTACAAGTTTAAAACTTTGGCAGAATATGGTGATTAAAAACTAGTAAACTAATGACTAACAACTAAATAATATGATTACATTTTTAAATAAAAGCAACATTACACCAACCATTGAAGATGACGCTCACAGACTTTTTTCACTGTTGAGCAGGCGCTACCAACAACGACTATCTGACCTTTTTCAAGACAAAACTAAAGCACCTTATGTAGTAGGTTATATAGAAGACGGTCGCCTACACGGAATGGCTTCTATGGCTATCTACAGAGTGATTTCGGGCTATAAAGGTTGGATAGAAGATGTGGTGGTAGACGAGATGGCACGTGGTAAAAAAATAGGCACTCAGCTCATTCAACTTCTTATCGCCAAAGGCAAAGAATTGGGTTTGGGAGAAATATTGCTCTTTACCTCACCTACTAACGAAGCAGCTATTAAGCTCTATGAAAATGAAGGCTTTAAACGCAAAGGTGCAGAGGTATATGTGAACGCTCTCAAACAAATGTACCCACCAGAGTCTTGATATATTACTATTTCTTTGTATTTTTGCCCTCTGATAAGGAAACAATAAAAATACTATGGAATTAGTCCACAAGAATCTCGTATTGCCCAATAATGGCAAAAAGCTCTTATTGCACACTTGTTGTGCGCCTTGCTCGGGCTCTATTATACTATCTATTCAGGCATCGGGGATAGAGTTTACTATATTTTTTTACAACCCTAATATTCACCCTCAAAAAGAATACGAAATTCGCAAAGAGGAAAATATACGCTTTGCTGAAAAGTGTGGCGTACCTATTGTAGATGCTGAATACGACACCGATAACTGGTATACGCGTGCTAAAGGTATGGAATCTGAACCCGAACGCGGTAGCCGTTGTGCAATGTGCTTTGATATGCGTATGGAGCGTACGGCTTTATATGCTTACGAAAACGGTTTCGATACCATTGCAACCTCACTGGGCATCTCGCGTTGGAAAGACCTTAACCAAGTGAATGAAGCAGGTAAAAATGCTGCCAGCAAGTATGAGCGGCTTACCTATTGGGACTACAATTGGCGCAAAAACGGAGGTGCTGCCTGCAATATGGAAATCTGCAAAAACGAGAAGTTCTACCAACAAGAGTACTGCGGTTGTGCTTTCTCGTTGCGCGATGCTAACAAATGGCGAGTAGCCAATGGAAGAGAAAAAATACGAATAGGGGAAAAATACTACGGAAGTGAAAAGTGAATAGTATGATAACTCCAGAAGAACTTACAGAAGGTCGTATCTTGCTTATTGATAAGCCCTTGCAGTGGTCGTCGTTTCAAGCGGTGAACAAAATCAAATGGGCAATACTCAAACACTATAAGCTCAAGAAGATAAAGATAGGGCACGCAGGAACATTAGACCCCCTTGCCTCTGGTTTATTAGTGATTTGTACAGGCAAATTTACTAAGAAGATTACCGAAATACAAGACGCTGTAAAAACTTATACGGGCACTATCACCGTAGGGGCTACGACTCCTTCCTACGATAAGGAAACCGAAATAGATGCCCACTACCCTACTGACCATATCACTCCTGAACTGATGGAACAAGTGCGAATGCAGTTTATAGGAAAGCTCACGCAAACACCTCCTGTATTTTCGGCTATCAAGAAAGAAGGCAAACGGCTCTACGAATTTGCGCGCGACGGGAAAGAAATAGAAGTTCCTCAGCGCACTATCTATATTCACAGTTTCAATATAGATGCAAGTCTGTTTCCTAAGTTGCACTTTGAGGTGGTATGTAGCAAAGGCACCTACATACGCTCCTTGGCAAATGACTTTGGTAAAGCCTTAGGGTCTGGTGGCTATCTATCTGCATTGCGACGTACTAAGATAGGTGATTTCTCGGTAAATGATGCCTTAACGCCTGATGAATTTATAAACATACATATTCCAAAAATGCAAACAAAACCTATTATTCTCACTACTGTATTCGAGCGATTTATCGATAAGAATAAAACAACTCTTAATGACCATTTCGCTCGAAAAGAATCTACTTTGAACACACAAAACAATAGGAAAAAATCTATTAATGAAGTGTATGAAGAGCGAGAACGAGAACGCCTTAATAAACAACAAAAACAACAACACACTTCCGACCTTAATATAGAAGCCATTTTTCCTCGAAAAAAGAAAAAAAAGACCTCAGGAATCAAATATGAGTTTCGCTACTTTCTATCGATGTTTTCAAATACTGATAAGGCAATTATGCTTACCTTACTGATACTTTTCGGTACGATAGTAACCCTTATGGTGATACAACTAAACAGTAGAGAGAAAGAAATAATGATTGAAATGGCACTCACTCCAGATGATTTACCTTATGAACCTCCAAAATTAGAAGAACAAACTGATGCGCCTGATCTTTCTCAAGCTATGAATGCGAAACTGACTACTAATGCCTATAATCAAGCCGATGCTGACTTACGCCATACTGAGAATTTTAAAACTTTAGACGAAATAATGGCAGAGCGTGCTTCTAAAGAGATGGAAAGTGCTAAAGAAGAATTGGTGAGTAATAATAAAATGTCGTCTAACTTAGTAATATCGGACGATAATACTCTTCAAAAAACAACTAAAATTTCATCTGATAATAAAGTAAATAAGAATACTTTAGTAAAATATGCCTTATCTGGCAGGACAGGAAATATACCTAACCCTGTATTTACTTGTGAAAAGGAAGGACAAGTAGTAATTATTATTACAGTTGATGAAGCAGGAAGAGTTATTAGAACAGCTCTTGACAAAATGAATTCAACTACCAATGATGATTGCCTTATAGAAAACTCATTACTATATGCTAGCAGAGCCAGATTTAATGCTGTAACAGGCAAAAAAGAGCAAACAGGAACTATTACTTATATTTTTCAAAGTAAACGATAGAATGAAATTACAACAGTTAATTTGCATATTAAGTTTCTTATTAATAGGAGCTTGCAAAAATGCAAATCCACCTAAGCAAGACGCTTTCAATATAGAACTGTATCCTAAAAAGAAGGAATACCACATAGGAGAAACTTTACAGATAAAAGTTGTGAATCCTAAGTTTGAAGGTAAAATAGTAAAGATTAGCTATCAGTTTCATCACCAAGAGCTTGTTGTTACTAATGAGAACATAGTACTTGAAAACCTAATGTTAGGTAAACAGCCTTTAGAAGTAACTGTATATACTGATAAAGGAGAAGTTTATAAAGTACGAAAAGAAATTTTACTTTTGGCAGGACAAGCTCCTAAATTGTATACTTATAAAATACTAAATGAATATCCCCACGACAAACAGGCTTATACTCAAGGTTTAGAATTTATAGGTGATACTTTAGTAGAAAGCACAGGGCAATACCGAGAATCTTCCATACGCAAATGGAATCCTTTTACGGGCGAAATGTACAAAAATGTACCTTTACAAGCAATGTATTTTGGTGAAGGAGCTACCGTTTTTAGAGATAAAATTATCCAACTCACTTGGAGAGAAAATATAGGATTTGTATATGATACTCAGCTAAAACTGTTAAAAACATTCTCTTACAATAAAAGTAAAGAAGGTTGGGGACTCTGTCATAACGGTAGTGATAAACTTTACAAAAGTGATGGTTCAGAAAAGATTTGGATACTCAATCCTAACACTTTTGAAGAAGTAGACAGTTTACAACTATGTACTAATAAATCTATTTTTACCAATGCTAACGAATTAGAATTTGTAGACGGGAAAATATATGCTAATACTTATCTAAAAGATGGTATTATGATTATCAACCCCAATAATGGTGCTATAGAAGGCGTTGTAGATGTACGAGGATTAAAAGAAAAAGTAGAACAAACTCCTGACCTAGATGTTCTTAATGGCATTGCTTATCACGCTAGGCGTAATACGTTCTTCATCACGGGTAAGAATTGGAGTAAGATATTTGAGGTAGTTTTTATAAACAAGAATTAAATAACGTGAGCTTAGTGTTTGTATTTTTTTATTACTTTTGCTCTTATGATTCCAGAGAATATCTTACATACTCCCATCAACTACCTGCGTGGTGTAGGCAATCAGCGGGCTGAACTCTTGAAAACAGAGCTCGGTATCTATGAGTATCAAGATTTGCTAAACTTGTTCCCTAACAGGTATATCGACCGTACCAAGTTTTACAAAATCAACGAATTGCAGAACAATAATACCGAGGTGCAACTCGTAGGCAAGATAGTAAACTTACGTACAGTAGAGTCGGCTCACCAAAAAGGTACTCGTCTTGTTGCTACCTTTGTAGACGATACGGGCGCTATGGAGCTCGTGTGGTTCAAAGGACTCAAATGGTTGCGCGAATCCCTAAAAATCAATGAACCTTATGTGATTTTTGGCAAACTGAATTTCTTTGGAGGCACTTTCTCTATGCCTCACCCCGAAATGGACTTGCTCAGGGAATTCAATAAGGCAGGACACAGCAGTATTCAGCCCGTATATCCCTCTACCGAAAAATTAGCTAAACGCAACATTACCAATAGAGTGATGCGCCAATTAGTACAAACAGTTTTTGAAGAAATAGGCAATAGCTTTGCCGAAAATTTACCAGATAACATACTCGCTTCTATGAACCTCATCTCCAAGCAGGAGGCAATGCGCAATATCCACTTTCCTACAAATCAAACTTTGCTTACTAAAGCCTCTGTACGGCTCAAATTTGAAGAGCTTTTCTACATACAAGTGCAGTTGGTACGCAAGAATCTTCTGCACAAACAGAAGTTCCAAGGACAACCTTTCAAGAATGTAGGCGATGCTTTTATGAACTTCTATAACCATCATTTGCCTTTTCCGCTTACCGATGCCCAAAAACGAGTATTGAAAGAAATACGCGCCGATGTGGGCTCAAATGCCCAAATGAACCGCTTGTTGCAAGGCGATGTAGGCTCTGGTAAAACCATCGTAGCCCTAATGACGATGCTTTTAGCAGTAGATAATGGTTGTCAGGCCTGCTTGATGGCACCTACCGAAATTCTCGCCAATCAGCATTACCAAAACATTAGTGAACTACTAAAAGAAACAGGAGTAACTGTAGCACTGCTCACAGGTTCGTCTAAAACTAAAGAACGCAAAATGTTAGACGAACAATTACAGTCTGGAGAGCTTTCTATCCTTATAGGCACTCACGCTCTTTTGGAAAACAAAGTACAGTTCAGAAACTTAGGACTCGCCATCATCGATGAGCAACACCGATTTGGGGTAGAACAGCGCTCGAAGTTATGGCATAAAAACACTATTCCGCCTCATATCTTAGTAATGACCGCCACCCCCATTCCACGCACTTTAGCGATGAGTGTATATGGTGATTTAGATGTTTCGATAATAGATGAACTCCCCCCTGGGCGTAAGCCTATTAAAACTCTACATCAGTTTGAAAACCACCGTGCAGAGACTTATGAATTTATTAAAAAAGAGATAGATAAAGGACGACAAGCTTATGTAGTATATCCACTTATAGAAGAATCGGAAGCGTTAGATTTTAAGAACCTTACCGAAGGCTATGATTATATCACGGCAAGCTTCCCTTTGCCAAAATATAAGGTTTCTATGGTACACGGTAGACTCAAACCAGCTGAAAAAGATGCTGAAATGGAGCGCTTCCTACGTAATGAAACACAAATAATGGTCGCTACCACCGTGATAGAAGTGGGGGTAAATGTACCCAATGCCTCCGTAATGGTAATTGAGAGTGCCGAGCGCTTTGGACTCTCACAACTACACCAGCTACGCGGGCGTGTAGGGCGTGGCAGTGAACAGAGTTATTGTATATTACTCACAGACAACAAAATGAGTAACGATACTCGTACACGTATGGAAACGATGGTGCGCACCAACGACGGTTTTGAAATTGCTGAAGTAGACCTAAAATTGCGTGGCCCTGGTGACCTAATGGGTACGCAACAAAGTGGAGTGCTCGCTCTAAAAATAGCCGACCTTGTAAAAGACCAAGATATACTAAAAGCAGCGCGCTTTCAGGCTATCGATCTACTGAAAGCCGACCCTAATTTAGAGTTGCCCCCAAACCAACGCATAGTCCACACACTCTATCAGTTACAACGCTATAAGAACCTCTGGACATACATTTCATAAAGGAGTTGAAAAGGTAATACTTACTACATTGTAATCTTTTTCTACTTTTTTTACCAAAAAATTTGGAGAGTTAAAAAAAAGTAGTACCTTTGCACCCGAATTAAACGTAAGGGTTCTTAGCTCAGCTGGTTCAGAGCATCTGCCTTACAAGCAGAGGGTCACTGGTTCGAATCCAGTAGGACCCACCAAAACTCGGATTTTATTGTTGTTTTCATAATTAAAAGGGATTCTTAGCTCAGCTGGTTCAGAGCATCTGCCTTA
>NZ_KB291199.1:0-36560 GCF_000318255.2 Capnocytophaga sp. oral taxon 380 str. F0488 | reverse complement strand
TACAAGCAGAGGGTCACTGGTTCGAATCCAGTAGAGTCCACAAAAGCTACTCAATATACTGAGTAGCTTTTTTTGTTAATTATTCATTTAAACAACAAATGACTATCAAGCACTTATAATTTTATAAATTGTTAATTATTAATTAATAATTGTGTATTGATAATTATTTCTTACTTTTGCAATATTTTTAAACAGAAAAACAAAAATAATATGTTAGGATTACAAACTTCTGTAGACGTTGCGACTACTGCAACCGACACTGCTCCCGTCGCAGTACAAGAGAAAACCCTTTCTATAATGGAACTGATTCTAGATGGTGGTATGGGGAGTATCATTATTATTAGTATTTTATTTGTGATGCTCGCTGTAGCTCTTTTTCTCTATTTTGAACGTCTTTTTGCTATTAAGGCAGCTTCTAAGATGGATAAAACTTTTATGTATAAAATACGTGATTGTATCTCAGCTGGGCGCTTAGATGCTGCTAAAATGCTTTGTGTACAATCCAATACTCCTGTAGCACGCCTTATTGAAAAAGGGGTTTCTCGTATAGGTAAGCCTCTTGAAGATATTAATAAAGCTATTGAAAATGCAGGGACTTTAGAGGTCTACAATCTTGAAAAGAATACGGCTATTCTCGCTACTATTGCAGGAGCAGGACCTATGATTGGTTTCTTAGGCACAGTTGTTGGTATGATTATGTCATTCCACGAAATGGCTTCAGCAGGCGGTCAGGCAGAGATGGGGTCATTAGCAAGTGGTATCTACACCGCGATGGCAACTACCGTAGCAGGGCTTATAGTAGGAATTATTGCTTATGTAGGCTACAACCACTTAGTAGTAAAAACTGATAAGGTGGTACACCTAATGGAAGCCAATGCTGTTGAATTCTTAGACTTGTTAAACGAACCTCTATAGGTCTTAAAAAACTACTCTGATCTAATTATGAAATTAAAAGGTAGAAATAAAGTAAGTCCTGAGTTCAGTATGTCGTCTATGACGGACATTGTGTTTCTGTTGTTAATATTCTTTATGATTACTGCCAACAGCCCCAATGCACTCGATTTGTTATTGCCTAAAGCTAAAGGTAAAAGTACTAATACACAAAACGTTTCAGTAAGCATTGATAAAGATTTAAACTATTTTCTTGACAAGAAACCTATTTCAGTAGATAATCTCGATACAGAGCTCAAATCAGCGCTCAAGGGAGTGGAAAATCCTACTATCATTTTGCGTGTAGAGGAAAGTGTGCCTATTGAAAATGCGGTAACAGTGATGGATGTGGCAAACCAAAACCAATTTAAGGTGATTTTGGCTGTTCGTCCAAAATAGAAAGGTATATGAATTTATTCGATACAGAACATAAACGTAAATCCTTAGCACTCACTACGGTTGTGATGTGTTTAGTAATCTTCATACTGTTTTTTGCAGGAATGAAGTACTTAGACCCACCGCCCGAAAAAGGTGTAGAGGTTATTTATGGAGTCGATTTGGTAGGAATGGGCGAACGCACTCCTCCGCCAAGTGCTGCTAAGCAGGAAGAAACTAAAACGTCTCCTCAAACACAACCAGAACAGAGTACTTCACAGGAAGTAAAGGAAAACCTTTTGGCTCAAGATAACAACGAAGAAGTTTCTGTACCCGAAGTACCTAAAAAGAAAGAAAAGAAGAAAGAAACACCTAAAAAAGATACTCCAAAAGAGAGTCCCAAACCCGATCCTAAGCCTTCACGGGAAACTTCGGATGCGTTATCAAATATATTGGGAGCTGCCAATGCAGGTGGTAGTGGCACCTCAGGACAAGGAGATGGCAACCAACCTGGTTATCAAGGACAGATAGATGGTAGCCAGTACGCTAATTCTTATTATGGCTCAGGAGGTGGTAATGGCACTGGCAAAGGTTGGGGATTGAAAGGTCGTACTATTGCTTCACAAGGTAAAGTACCTCAAAATTGCAATGAAGAAGGACGCGTGGTAGTGCAAATAGAAGTAGACCGTAGTGGCAAAGTAGTAAAAGCTACTGCTGGTGTGAAAGGAACTACTAACTCTGCTCAGTGTTTGCTGGAAGCTGCTCGAAAAACAGCTGCTATGCACCGCTGGAATGCCGATGATAATGCTCCTGCACGTCAAGTAGGTTTTATTGTTATCAACTTTAAACTCGGAGAATAAGAAATCAATTAATAATTGGTAATTAATAATTAACAAGGGTGAGATAATGGTTATACTATAACTGATTATCTCATTTTTGATTGTACAACAACTAAAATTATCTTTAACATTGAATTATCAAGAAACACTTTCGTGGATGTTCAACCGCTTACCAATGTTTCAAACACAAGGTAAAACTGCTTTGAACAACAAATTAGATAATATCCTCGCCTTTACTTCGGTGTTAGGAAACCCTCAAACAAAATTCAAAAGTTTGCATATCGCAGGCACTAACGGAAAGGGTTCTTCCAGCAGTATGCTCGCATCTATCCTACAAGAGGCAGGATATAAGGTAGGATTGTACACTTCTCCACACCTCAAAGACTTCCGCGAACGTATCAAAATTAATGGGAAGGAAATACCCGAAGACTATGTGGTAAGTTTTATAGCTAAAAACAGACCCTTTTTGGAAGAATATCACCTCTCATTCTTCGAAATGACAGTAGGAATGGCGTTCAGCTATTTCGAGAATGAAAAAGTAGATATCGCTGTGATAGAAGTAGGCTTAGGAGGGCGTTTTGACTCTACTAATATTATCACTCCCGAAGTTTCTCTTATTACCAATATCTCTAAAGACCATACTGATATTTTAGGAGATACTTTACCTAAAATAGCTTTTGAAAAAGCTGGTATTATCAAACGAAATGTGCCTGTAGTAATCAGTGAATATCAAGAGGAAACTGCTCCCGTCTTCACAGCAAAAGCTAAAGAAATGAATGCTCCTATTATTTTTGCCAATCACATAGAAACTTCTCTTACAACCGACCTTCAAGGTGCCTACCAAGAGAAAAACATCAAAGGAGTAATAGCTGTTACCGAATTGCTTATCCACCAGGGGTGGGATATTACTCCGGAGAATATTGCACAAGGTCTTTTACACGTAGTGCACAATACAAATCTGAAAGGTCGTTGGCAAACCCTTGGCTCCTACCCTACTATCGTATGTGATACAGGACATAATGTGGGAGGACTTACTTATGTGATGGAACAACTCAAAAAGCAAACCTATACACACCTTCATATTGTAGTAGGTTTTGTAAAAGAAAAAGATGTAAATAGTGTTTTAGAGCTTTTTCCAAAAGAAGCTACCTATTATTTTTGCAGTCCTGCTATTGCAAGAGGACTTAATGTAGATACATTAAAAGAAATTGCCACTACAAAAGGACTCCAAGGGGACGCATATTCTTCAGTAGCAGAAGCCTTAAATGCCGCTAAGGCACAAGCACTTCCCACTGACTTTATCTTTGTTGGTGGAAGCACGTTTGTAGTTGCGGAAGTGTTGTAAAATAACAAAAAGTGAATGCTGAAAAGCAAATGAAGGTTGTTTTAAAACCCTAATATCATTTTGGCAATAAAAAAGTAAATCAAGATACCTAAAACATCGTTGCTGGTAGTGATAAACGGACCCGTAGCAACCGCTGGGTCAATACCGCGCTTGTGGAGAAGTATCGGGATAAAAGTACCTATCACAGCAGCATTTACAATCACTGTAATGAGTGCTATGGCTACCGTAATACTTACCAAATACTCAGCTTGAAAAGCAAAATGGCTTACTAATATCACTATTCCTGCAATAGTTCCTCCGTTGATGAGTCCTAATAGAAATTCTTTAAACAACCGCTTGATAAGTTCGCCGTCGATAGAATTATTTGCCAACCCTTGTACTATTATCGCCGATGATTGTACTCCCACATTTCCCGCAGTAGCTTGAATAAGCGGAATAAATATCAATAATATAGGGTAAATCATCATCGTATCCTGAAAACCATTAATAATACTCGCTGCACCTAATCCTCCGAACATTCCAATAAGTAACCAAGGCAAACGCGCTTTGGTAAGTTTCCATACACTATCGCTTGCCTCCACATCATTGGTAATACCTGCTGCCAACTGATAGTCTTTTTCAGCTTCTTCTTTTATCACGTCCACCACATCATCAATAGTGATACGTCCCACAAGGCGTTTCATCTCATCAACTACGGGAATTGCCTCTAAGTCATACTTACTCATTATGTGAGCTACCTCTTCGGCAGTATCAGTAACGTATACATAGTCTACTTTTGGAATATAAATGTCTTTCACTTCTGAACGTGTGGAAGTAGTAAGCAAGTCTTTAAGTGAAAGTCGTCCTTTAAGCACATCATTATCATCTACTACATAAATAGAATGCACACGAGTAACGTGAGCCGCCTGTTCGCGCATTTCTTTTACGCATTTTAGCACATCCCAATTCTCATTTACCTTTACAAGTTCCTTCGCCATTAGTCCTCCCGCTGTATCTTCGCCATAACGAAGTAATTCTACGATGTCTTTGGCGTGTTCTACGTCCGTGATATGCGAAATAACCTCTGTTTTTCTATCTTCGGGCAGTTCAGAGATGATATCCACCGCATCATCGGTGTCTAACTCGATGATTTCATCGGCAATTTCTTTTGCAGAAAGGTTTTTTAAGATATTCTCACGATAATCATCGTCTAATTCTGTGAGTACATCTGATGTTTTCTCAGCATCAATTAAACGAATGATGTATACCCCCTCTTCAATATCCAATTCGTGAATGATTTCGGCTATATCGGCATAGTGCAAATCATTTAAGAGGATTGTAAGTTCTTTATTTTGTTTTTCCTCAATGAGTTTATGGATTTTCTCAATGAGTTCATCTGTTATTTTAAAAGTTGTCATAGTTTCAAGACGTCAAATCGTTAGCTATCAAACTTGATTACTGATTTTTTTAGTAATAAAAACAAACTCTTGCCAAGGCAATTGCTCAGGACGTTTATCAAATATAGAGTCTTGCTTTAAATTCTCATCTGTAAGTAGTGATTTTAGACTATTGCGAAGGGTTTTTCGTCGTTGATTGAAAGCCGTTTTCACTACGGTAAAGAATAATCCTTCATCACAATCTAAATGAAAGTCAGTTTTGCGTACTAATCGTATTACACCACTCTTTACTTTGGGCGGAGGATTAAAAACACTCTCCGAAACTGTGAATAAATAGCTCGTTTCATAAAAAGCCTGTACTAAAACTGACAAAATTCCATACGTTTTGCTACCTTCGTGCTCGCATATACGTTCAGCTACTTCTTTTTGAAACATTCCGCTGAACTCAGGAACGTATTCTCGCAGTTCAAGTAGTTTAAAAACGATTTGAGTAGAGATATTATAAGGAAAATTACCTATAATGGCAAATGGTTCGGCTAAATAACCCGCTACATCATATTTCAAAAAGTCATCGGCAATTATTTTTCCTCTTAATGCAGGATAATTTGCCTCCAAATAAACTACCGATTCCTTATCGATTTCCACTATGTGCACATCAATACCTTTTTTGAGCAAAAACTGAGTAAGTACGCCCATTCCAGCTCCTATTTCTACTACTTTTTTATAGTTTTTTAGCGATAATGTATCAGCTATTTTCTGTGCAATGTTTAAATCTTTTAAGAAATGTTGCCCTAAATGCTTTTTTGCTTTTACTAATTCCATTTATATACCTTTCAGCGAGACTTTTAGTTGTTCTTTTGCAGAAGTATCGACCTTATTTCATCATAATGGTCAGTTCCTACCAAAAACACTTTCTTTCTGTCCTTAGACAATATCCTGATTGCCTTATTATATTTCGTATTATAGATGATACCTGCCGAAGTATACCGTATCCCAATGCCATAATACCAAGGAATATCAATGAGTTGAATAGTAGAGACGTCCATTTCTTGAAAATTCATTCGTCTATTCAAAAAACCGATACCAAATGAAGCTGCAATACCATAATCATCAATTACAATAGTGAGTTTATAGAATACAGCTACTAAAATAGCCACTAATAATATAATTATTGTCCAACCTCCTTTGCTTTGATAGCCCGAAAAAGCTATAATCCCTATAAAAAAAGCTAAAAAAGACAGTAATATATAAGAAAATTGTGTTTTTTTAAATTCTATAGCTGTTTTCATAATATTATTCTTTTGTGCAATTTAAAAATACACAGAAGCCACACCCTAAAATCTAATAAAAATTTATAAACAAGAAAAAGAACAAATTCTTAACTTTGGTGGCGGGTGGGCTTCTGTGCTAAAATGTTTATATTATTGCATTACAACTAACTCTTTACGAGTTTACCAATGCTTTCAAGTAGTTGCGGACGGTCGGAAAGAGCTATCTTGGCTACTTCGTAAAATTCCTTCACCCATTTGTTCATTGCCTCGAAGGCTTTGTTCTTATCCTGAGTGGCTTGTTGGTCGATACCGCGCAATTTCACGTATTGCGCACGGAGTTCTTCCACTTTCGCAATGGCTGAAAGCTGTTCATCGGCGACGGCTTCGGTAAGTTTAAACCTGTCGAGCGCTGCTCGCTGGGTAGTAGTGGCTTTAATGCCTTCGTAAAGCTTTTTCGTGGTGGCTAAACCTTCCAGATAATCGCGTGACATCGTTCCTTTTAACCCAAATGATACCAGCGCTTCGGGAGATGCTTTTAACGCTACTTTTGCGACCTTGCGATGTTCTTTATATTTGTCGCTCATCGCTTTATAAGCCTTTTCAAACAAGGTTCTTTTCTCTACCGTTTGGCTTGTTTTTGCCAAATTATCGTTATAAGCGGCTTGTGCTTTATCATAAAGCGCTTTACCCACTTTCATAGCCTCTTCATTGTATTGATACTCCTCTAACTGAGCTTTCAATTCGGCTATTTCACTGTAATTGGTAAATAACAGACGCCTGTTTTCAAGTGTTTTTAATTCTGTGCTCTTTTCCTTCATAATATTACATATTTTAAAAGGTCTATAAATTAGTTGAAAATGTTAAATCATTATGATTTACATTCATTTTTATACCGCAAAAATCCTGCCAAATAACACTGTACAAATTATTGTTTTTGTTTGTAGAAAAGCATTCTTTGTAAACTTCTCATATCAATTTAAAATAAGACGATAAGCTGTTACATTACTTACGTTTGTAGTTACAGTGGGTTATTTTGGCATTACAATACGCTTTTTACTTATTACTTAGTTTTGTTATCTTATTACTCTATTATCTTTTAAATTTACTTTCTTTTGTTTTACAACTGCAGCACTTTCTTTTGGTGTTACAAAGGGTTAAAATGTTCTATCAATTTCTTACTTTCCGGAGTAACAAGATAGCTAAGGTAAGGAAAATAAGGTTAGGCAAGAGGACAGCCATCAAAGGTGATAAGCCCCCTGAGGTTTGGGCTAGGGTTCCAAACACACGGTCGAAGAACACAAAACTAAACCCTACGACTCCTCCCACCATTAGGTTGATTCCCATTCCTCCGCGCTTTTTTACCGATGAAACAGCCACGCCGATAAGTGTAAGGATAAAGGCAGTACTTATTGCACCCCAACGACGGTATTTTACCAATAGATACATATTTAAATTGGGTGAACCTTTCATCTTTTCGCGTTCAATAAACTTGTTCAGCTCAAACAAGTTCTTATTTTCCGCTGTATATTCCATCGGCATTAGGTCATCAGGCTTGAAATTGAATATAGTGTCTAACTGGTCGCGTTTCACGATCACATCGTCGCCCTCCCCTATCTTTCTTTTGGAATAATTGGTAAGCCGATAGGTTTTCGTGCTGTCTATCCACTGAATCGTTTCGGCATTTATCTTTTCCGTCATCTTAATACCATTAAAATGTTCTACTGAAAAGTTATACCCGCGTTTGTCTTGGTAGTTAAACGAGCTTACATAAAGATAATCGTTGTCAGAAAACTGATTGTAGAGGTCTGAAACGCTTTCCACCTTCGAAGAACGTATATACTTATTCCAAAAATCATTATACACAGTGCTAGCAGCGGGTACAATAAACATTCCCATAAAAAACACTATTACCGAAATGATACTCGCACCCACGATATACGGACGCAAAAAACGCATATACGATACACCTGAGCTCTGGATAGCGATTATCTCGGTATTATTGGCTAACTTTGATGTAAACCAGATGATAGAGAGGAATAGCAAGATGGGAAACAATATATTGGCAAAATAAACGATAAAACTGAGATAATACCACAGTATTTCGTTCATCGGAGCGCCCTTTTGTATCATCTTATCTACTTTTTCAGATAAATCTACGATAATTCCGATAGGAATAAAGAGAATTATCATCATAAAGAAGGTAAGAAGATAACGTTTTAAGATGTACCAGTCGAGTATTTTCATTTTTTTGTTTTTTTTATAAACGATTTGACATATCAGCAACCATTTTTGTCTTCCACGTAAGAAAAGTACTCGCTACAATTTGTCGGCGAGCTTCCCTCACAAGCCATAAATAGAAACCAAGATTGTGAATTGAAGCGATTTGTTTGCCCAAAAACTCGTTAGCAGCGAATAAATGACGTAAATAGGCTTTCGTGTAATAGGTATCTACGTAAGTATGCCCATCAGGGTCTATGGGCGAGAAATCATCTTCCCATTTTTTGTTTTTAATATTGATAATTCCTTTTGCAGTAAAGAGCATTCCGTTGCGAGCATTGCGCGTGGGCATTACACAATCCATCATATCCACTCCCAAAGCAATATTTTCCAATATATTAACGGGTGTACCCACTCCCATAAGGTATCGGGGCTTGTCTTTGGGGAGAATATCGCATACAAGTTCGGTTATTTCATACATTTGTTCTACGGGTTCACCTACTGATAGCCCCCCGATAGCGTTTCCGTCGGCATTTTTGCTTGCAATATATTCGGCAGACTGTGTACGAAGGTCTTTATAGACTGACCCTTGTACTATCGGGAATAAACTTTGATGATAACCGTATTTAGGAGGTACTTTTTCGAGGTGAGCAATGCATCTATCGAGCCACCTATGTGTAAGGTGCATTGAACGTTTTGCATAACCGTATTCACAAGGGTAAGGCGTGCATTCATCAAAAGCCATCATAATATCAGCACCTATACTGCGCTCTATTTCCATTACTTTTTCGGGTGAAAAAACGTGAAAAGAGCCATCGATATGACTTTTGAACTTTACACCTTCTTCTTTTATCTTTCGGTTGGCAGCCAATGAATATACTTGATAACCACCGCTATCGGTAAGTATGTTTCTATCCCAATTAATAAACTTATGTAAGCCTCCCGCTTTTTCCAAAATGAGTGTTTGAGGTCGTAAATAAAGATGATAGGTGTTCCCCAAAATGATATCGGCATTAATATCGTCTTTCAGTTCGCGTTGGTGTACTCCTTTCACGCTTCCCACCGTTCCCACAGGCATAAAAATCGGGGTTTCAATCACGCCGTGGCTGGTAGTAATCTTCCCAGCACGTGCTTTTGTATGTTCATCTGTTTTTAGTATTTCAAAATCCATAGTTGAAACATTTTCGGGCGCAAAGGTAGGAAAGAATTAACAAATTAGCAAATTAGAAAAATTAGCAAATAGACTAATATCTCTTTCAGAATAACTGAGTAAAGGCGTAAATAGCCAAACCGACTAATCCGCCTACCAAAGTGCCATTGATACGGATAAATTGAAGGTCTTTACCTACTTCCAATTCAAGTTTTTCGCTCAATTCACGTCCCCCCCAATTCTCCACCGTATGACTGATGAGTTTTCCCACTTCTTCTTTGTTTTTTAGCACAAACTGATAGGCAGTTTTCTGTACCCAAGCGTCTATTTGGTGTTGCAGCTGGGCATTTTGGTGGAGTTCATCGGTGAGGCGCTCCGTAGCAGTGTGCAATAGCTTTGCAAGATGTTGTTCCCACTCAGGAGTATTGAGTTTTTCAGCAAATTGATATAATTGCGCTGTAATTTCAGCCCTGATAGGGTGTGTTTCATCTTCTGATGCTTTTACAACTAACTGATAGAGCCCATTATTTACCTTCCGAGTAATTGTATCTTTAATAAACGATGGAACAAGAGGAGGAAATTGGCTGTCAATTTCGTGTTGCACTAGCTCTTGATGTTTGGCGAGGTAAGTAGCTACCTTTTCAAAAGCTTTTCGAAGGAATTTCTGATGTTTATTCTCATCTAAAAAAGTGGTGAGTACTTCGCTTACTTTTGCATTGAGAGGTATTTTTCTTACAAAAGTTTCTATCTGGTGAGGAGTACTTTCTTTCGAGAGCCACTCAACTATAAATGATGATACTTTAATATCGGTGATGTAAGGACGTATCTGTTTAGGTTTAAGGAAGTTCTCCACGACGAAATCACCTAAATTCTCCCCGATGTCATTCTTTCTTTCCTCAATGAGGTTGGTATGTGGAATGTTTAATCCTAATGGTTTGTGAAAGAGTGCTGTTACTGCAAACCAATCGGCAAGCGCTCCTACCATAGCGGCTTCGGAAAAAGCCTTTATATAACCTATAAAAGTGAGTTTGGGAGCTTTTTTGTGCCATACCACCATTGCTATATAAATGATGAGCATCAAAACAAAGAGCCCCGTAGCTATATTCTTGTGGTGTTGTAGTTTTTGGCGCTTGGAACTGTTCATAAATTATCAGCTTTTCAGGTGCAAAGATACGAAGAAAAGTGTGAAAAATAAAAAAGTTGAGTATATAAATTGTCAGATAGTAATTATTGCCTATCTTTGCATCAGTTTATTCTAACTGATTTGTATTTAACCCTTAACTATAAAAAAAATGAAAAAGCACTTTTTAATAACATTAACCGTAGTAATAATTGCTTTACTTACTCTTTCATTTGTACAGCAAGCAACTGTTAAAAAATACAAATGCCTCATACAACTCACCAATTACAAGGGTGAAGGAGCCTACATAGTAGTTTCTCTCATCAATCCCGAAGGTAAATATGAGCAAACACTACAAATCCTTGGAGATGACCCTGAATGGTACGACGATCTTACTCAATGGTGGAAGTTTTATGGCAAACGCCAGACAATTGATGGGATTACGGGAGCTACCATTAGCGGAGGAGAACGCGCTGTAAAGATACTTACAATTGATGATAGTAAACTGAACAAGGGCTACAAAATACGTTTTGAGACTGCCGTTGAAGATGAATATTACTATGCTAAAGATGCTGAAGTGGAATTTAAAACCGAGAACCTTAACACTAAAATTGAAGGTAAAGGTTATATCCGTTATGTGAGATTAATGCCTAACGATTGACAATCACCTTAAAGAAATTATGAGTAAAGAAATTATTTTAGACCGGTTATGGGCATTAGAAGACTCTCCTTATAGAGATTTTACAGCGAATTTGATTCCCACTGTGGAGAAATCTCGTATTATAGGGGTTAGAACACCTGCAATGCGAGCGTTAGCTAAAGAATTAGTAAAGCATTACCCCACTGAGGCAATGTCTTTTTTAGAAGAGTTACCTCATTATTATTATGAGGAGAATAATCTACACGGTTTTATCATTGAACAGCTAAAAGATTTTGATAAAGCGATGCAATATACAGAGCGGTTCCTCCCTTATATTGATAATTGGGCTACGTGTGATACCTTTGCTCCTAAAATCTTCTTGAAATACCCCGAAGAGACATTAAAACACATCAAACAATGGATTACAAGGAAAGAAACCTATACAGTACGTTACGGAATTGGCTTGTTATTGTCTAATTATTTAGATGCGCTTTTTAAGGAAGAATACTTAACCTGGGTAGCAAAAATTACCTCAGATGAATATTATATAAATATGATGATAGCGTGGTACTTTGCTACTGCTTTAACAAAACAATATGAAGCAACAATCCCTTACATAGAATCAAAAACACTTTCTCCCTTTGTTCAAAATAAGAGTATACAAAAAGCAAGGGAAAGTCGCCGTATTTCCGAAGATACTAAGAAATATTTGTCGCAGTTTAAACTCTAATCTTGCTCTTCTCTTTCAAAAAAACTAAATACGCTCCCCCCATATTTCTTCGCTTGTGAGAAAAATGGCTGTTCTGATAAATCTGTTTTAGACGAATGTTCAATAATCAGCATTCCATTTTCAGTAAGTAAGTTTTGATTGAAGACAATATCGGCAATAGTAACAAACTTTTCAATCAGGAAATCATACGGAGGGTCAGCAAAGATAACATCAAACTGCTGAGTAGTACGTTTTAAATATTCATATACATCGGCTTTAAGTGCTGTAATAGGGTAGACTAATTCACGTGCTATTTTATTGATAAATTGCACACAACCGTTATGGTTATCAACTGATAATACTGAGGGGCAACCTCTACTGGCAAACTCATAGCTAATATTTCCTGTTCCTGCAAAAAGGTCGAGTACAGAAAGTTCTTCAAAATAATAATAGTTATTGAGTATATTAAAAAGAGCTTCCTTCGCAAAATCGGTAGTAGGGCGAACTGGCAATTTATTAGGTGCTATAAGCTGTTTCCCTTTATTCTTCCCTGATATTATTCTCATAAAGATTAACCTTTTTATTGAACAGTTTCCCTCACTGCTAAACTCTGCATTTCCTCGTTCATAGCTTCTTGGGTAAAGAATAAATTCATTAATTATTCTTCCGCTTCTTTCATCGTGTGGTACACCTGTTGCACGTCCTCATCTTCTTCTATCTTCTCGAGAAGTTTCTCCACATCGGCTTGTTCTTCACGGGTAAGTTCTTTCGTTACTTGTGGAATACGCTCAAAGCCTGACGATAAGATTTCTATGTTACGGCTTTCTAACTCTTTTTGGATAGCTCCAAAGCTCTCAAAAGGCGCATAGATGAGGATACCGTCTTCGTCTACGAACACTTCTTCTGCCCCGAAGTCTATCATTTCGAGTTCCAACTCTTCGGGGTCTATCCCATTGCCATTAATACGGAAGTTACAAGTGTGGTCGAACATAAACTCCACTGACCCCGATGTGCCTAAAGTACCATTACACTTGTTAAAATAACTGCGGATATTAGCTACGGTACGGTTGTTATTGTCGGTTGCCGTTTCTATGAGTACAGCAATACCGTGAGGAGCATAGCCTTCAAAAAGAACTTCTTTATAGTTTGCAGTATCTTTTTCAGTTGCTTTTTTGATGGCACGCTCAATATTTTCTTTAGGCATATTGGCGGCTTTGGCATTCTGTATCACGGCACGCAAACGCGAGTTACTCTCAGGGTGAGGACCTCCTTCTTTCACTGCCATTACGATGTCTTTCCCTAAACGGGTAAATGTTTTTGCCATTGCTGCCCAACGCTTAAATTTACGGGCTTTTCTAAATTCAAATGCTCTTCCCATTTTTATTTTAGTTATTAGTTATTAGTTTGTTATCTGTCTGTTCTGTTGTTTTAATCAAAATTTGGTTATTCACAAAGTGTAAAGGTGTCTCAGGAAAGTCAAGATGAGTAAGGCGTTTCATCTCATTAAACACCTTGCAATCATTATCGAGTTTTAATCCTTTCACTTTCGTCTGTTTCACTGAAATCACATTGGCATAAAGAAAATTGCCTTTGCGGTCAATCTTAATATCAAGCAAAGGAGCAATACCATTAACTCCTTGCAGATTAAAATGCCCATAAGTATTGAAATTTCCCATACTATAAGCGATAAACTTCCTATTGTACACTTCCACCGCACGGGTAACGTGAGGCCCGTGCCCCAATACAATATCGGCACCTGCGTCTATTACCGAGTGCGCAAACTTATACACATTCCCCCTATTTTCACCGAAGAAAAACTCATCAGCTCTCGGTACGCGTGTATTTTTAGAGCCTTCAGCGCCTCCGTGGAAAGAAACAATGAGGATATCCGCCTGTGGGCGCAATTCCTTTACCAAATTGGTTGCTTGCTCTATGTTGTTTATCGATAGCATATTGCTATTGGGCGAAAAAGCACAAAAACCGTACTTTATGCCTTCTTTCTCAAATACAACCGACTTTTTTTCTATTGGCCCTGCGTGGTATATACCCACCTTATCGAGTATTTTAGCCGTATTGCGCCGTCCTTTTTCACCAAAGTCATTGGCGTGATTATTAGCGGTACTCATCAGGTTAAAACCTGCTTCCTTAATGATTTTCCCATAGCGGTTGGGCATACGGAAAACATAGCAAGGGCTCTCTTCTGTATCCTTGCACTTCTCCAAATCGCCACTCTTGCACTTCTCCGAATCGCCACTATCGAGTATCGCTCCTTCTAAATTTCCGAACACAATATCACCTTTCAGATAGGGTTTTACGTATTTAAAACTGTTCACCGCATCGTCCTTAGGCAAATAACCAGCAGGAAAACCCGATCCTATCATCACATCGCCAACGGCTACTATGGTAAGCGTATCTTTGGTACGAACGAGTAAGGTATCAACAGTAGTATGCACCAAACTATCTATTTGGGCTGTAGCATATTCACTAAAACTTAATGCTATTAACAATAAGATTCTCTGCATCTTATCCTTTATTTTTCGGCAATCACATCAATTCCTCCTTTTACGGTCTGATTGAGTTGCACATTTATTTTCGTCCCCAAAGGCAAATACACGTCTACACGCGACCCAAATTTGATAAATCCAGCATCTTCGCCTTGTACCACTGTTTCACCCACTTTGGCATAATTCACAATGCGTTTAGCTAATGCTCCCGCTATTTGTCGGTATAACACTTCACCGAACACAGGGTTATCTACCACTATGGTAGTACGTTCATTCTCTTCCGAAGCCTTAGGGTGCCACGCTACCAAATACTTTCCCGGGTGATACTCGCTATAAGTAATCTTTCCGCCTAAAGCATAACGAGTTACGTGCACATTCACAGGCGACATAAAAATCGATACCTGCAAACGTTTATCTTTAAAATATTCTTTCTCAAACACTTCTTCTATCACCACCACCTTACCGTCTACGGGAGCGATAATATGCTGGTCATTTTTAGGCGTAATGCGTTTAGGATTTCTAAAGAACTGCAATATAGCTATCAAAAATAAAAAAGCTACTATCTGTATAAGCTTTTTAAGCCACAGTATATCAATAAAATAATGCGCTATAAGCGATATACCTATCACGGCGAATAGCGTAATGAGAATAATCTTAAAACCTTCCTTGTGAAACATTGTATGCAATTATTTTAGGGTGCAAAGATACGAAAGAATTAACAAATTGCAACGCACAATAAATATTTTTCAACCATAATTCTTGGTCTTCCCTATTTTTTTACTACTTTTGCCCTCTGACATTAAAACTTTAATAACCATTGCATTTTTTTTGGCATATCGGCAATTTTAACATTTTTTTTTCAATGTCGAAAATTGAAGTTTTTACCAATTGAAATACAGCTTAATAAGACGTTAGCTTCGGCTTACCTTCGTCTTAGGTTCGTCTTTCCTTCGTCTTAGCTTCGCTCTAACACCATCTAAACAGCAGAGTAGCTATAACTCTTATTTAACTGATTAATAAATATTTATTTTTTTTCATAGTAATAAAGATAAAGAAGTGTTTTAATCAATTTTTTTGAAGAAAATGCACGGTTTTTATATATTTTAACATTTTTTTCTCAGTTTTCTAATCAGTACTCCACTTAAATAAATAATACTGATAATCAATTATATTTAATGAATTACATAGAATACACTTTTACCATTGCCCCTATGGGGGTTGCTTCTGAAATATTAGTTGCCGAACTCGCCGAAGTAGGCTTCGAGAGCTTTGTAGATACCGAAACCGGTTTGCAGGCTTATATACAAGACCCCTTTTGGAATGCTAATATACTCTCTGACATACAGATACTTCACAGCGAGGAGTTCCAAATTACCTACACATATCAAACTATTGAACAGGTGAACTGGAATGAGGAATGGGAAAAACACTTCGAGCCTATCACCGTAGACGATGAGTGTACCGTGCGTGCTACCTTCCACCCCGAAGCACATACCCCTTATGAAATTGTTATCGACCCTAAGATGAGTTTCGGTACTGGTCATCACGAAACTACTTATATGATGTTGCAATTCCTTTTAAAGGAAGAACTCAAAGGCAAAAAGGTGCTCGATATGGGTTGTGGCACAAGCGTACTCGCTATTATGGCAGCCAAACGCGGTGCTACTGAGGTACTCGCCATTGATGTAGACGAATGGTGTGTAGAGAACTCCATTGAAAACGTAGAACGCAATGGTTGTAAGCACATCAAAGTACAGCTGGGAGATGCTTCTTCACTGGCTAATGAAAAAGACTTCGACCTTATTATTGCGAATATCAACCGCAATATTCTCTTAAACGATATACCGCAGTATGTGCCAGCCCTCAAAGCAGGAGGCACTCTCTTGCTCAGTGGTTTTTACAAGGAAGATATACCTCTTATCCGCGAAAAAGCGGAAGCATACGGTCTGCAATACATCGAGAACTTAGAACGCAACAAATGGGTAGCAGTAAAATTCAAAAAACAAGCCTAATGAATACTTTTGCCGATAGAATTATCAACTTCAACACACATTTAGAGTACAACCAATCCTTGCCTAAGGGTTTTGATGTGCTGAATCCTTATATGGATAACCCTGAAACTATGGAGGTAATGCGTGCTTTTTATCACAAATTCTACAACGATAACCGTCAGCGGAAATTCATTATAGGTATCAATCCTAGCCGACACGGGGCAGGAGTTACAGGCGTTCCTTTTACTGATACCAAGCGATTAGAAAGCGAGTGTGGTATTGCAATGACTTCAGCATATACCCACGAAGTATCATCTGTTTTTATGTATGATATGATAAAAGCATACGGCGGAGTTACTAAGTTCTACAATGATTTTTATATCAATTCTCCTTTTCCTTTGGCTATTGTGCGAAAAGCCTCTGACGGCAAATGGCTCAATGCTAATTATTACGATGAAGAAGCACTCTTCAAATCATTAAAGGATTATATGATAGAAACTTTAAAAAAGCATATCGCCTTAGGAGTAGATACTCAAAAGGTGTTCGTATTAGGCAAAAAGAATGCTACTTTCTTACAAAAATTGAATAAAGAAGCTACTTTATTTGGTGAAATGGTAGTATTAGAGCACCCTCGCTTTATCCAACAGTATAAATCAAAAGAAAAACAGCTGTATATCGATAAGTTTTTGACGAGTTTTGGAATATAGACAATGAAGCAATACGATGTTTTGGTGATAGGTAGCGGACTTTCGGGGCTCTTTTCGGCTTTGCTCTTGGCTAAAGCAGGAAAGAAAGTGTGTGTATTGGAGAAAAATGAGCAGTATGGGGGTAACCTGCAAACTTTTGTGCGCAATAATACGCTGTTTGATACAGGAGTGCATTACATAGGAAGTCTCGCAGAAGGTCAGGTGTTATACGAATATTTTAAAGATGCAGGTATTGCCACTCATCTTTCAGTAGAACGCCTTGATATAAACGGCTACGACCGTATTTGTTTTGGCGATACACCAAACGTGATGTATCCTCACGCTCAGGGGTATGAGAACTTTGTACAACAACTCCTCTCCTATTTCCCTAATGAAAAGAAAGCCTTAGAAGAGTACGCCCACACAATGCAATCTATTTGCGATAAGTTTCCACTCTACCGCCATAAACAAGCAGTAGCCGATTACGATGTTCATACGCTTTCTTTGAAACTCTTAGATTTCCTCAATGGTATCACTACCAACGACCGACTCAAAGCAGTGCTCTTGGGCTCTAACTTTCTCTATGGAGGTGCTGATGAGCAGACACCTTTATACGTGCACGCGCTATCGGTCAATTCATATATAGAAAGCGCTTGGCGACTCACACAAGGTGGTAGCCAAATCACCAACTTGCTCATTGAAAAATTACGCCAATACGGTGCTGACCTTTTCAACCAAAGGGAGGTTATAGGCTTTGAATACAGTGAGGGGAATACTATCAACACAGTACTCACCAAACAAGGAGAGCAGTTTGTTGCAAAACAAATCATCTCGGCTATAGATGTAAAGCAACTACTCAACATCACAGGCAAAAAGCCTTTTAAGCCTTCTTTTTGCAAACGCGTGCAGGGCTTACAACCTACGGTTGCTGCCTTTTCATTGCATTTGGTACTCAAGCCAAATTCTTTTCGCTACTTACCCTATAATGTGTATTGGTTTAAGGATAATAACAGTGTTTACCACGCCACTAATTACCCTACTAACAACTTCCCGATTTCGTATATGCTCTCTATGAATCCACCAAAGGACAGCAGGGAGTATACTGATAATGTTACTATTCTCACCTATATGAACGCCAATGAACTGCAACGCTGGCAAAATAGTTTTACGACCAACACCGAGGGCAACCCAAGAGGCAACCAGTATGAAGTTTTCAAAAGTCAGCGCGCTATGGATTTATTAGATGTAGTTGCTCAACAATTTCCTACACTCAAAAGTGCTATTGCTCATTACTACACCTCTACACCGCTTACTTACCGCGATTATATAGGCAATCCCACAGGAGCATTGTACGGCTACAAAAAAAACGCTAACCATATAATGGAAAGCGTTTTTATGCCACAAACTCACATCAAAAATTTGTATGTTACAGGGCAGAGTGTTGCAATGCACGGATTAGTAGGAGTTACTATCAGTGCGGTACTCACCTACCAAATTTTGATGCGGTCTTCAGGTTTTTTATAGAGTTTATCACCTTCTTTTACATCAAAGGCTTTATACCAAGCATCTACATTCACAAGCGGACCAAATGAACGGAAATATCCTGGGCTATGAGGGTCGGTTTTTACTTGGTTTGTAAGATATTTATCAGTAGAAAGCGTACGCCATACAGTACCCCAAGAGATAAAGAAACGTTGTTCTTGAGTGAAATTGCTTATTTTACCTACATTACCTTTGTCTTTTAAGTACATTTGCAAAGCATCAAAAGCGATGTTCACCCCACCGAGGTCGGCTATGTTTTCACCACTGGTGAAAGTACCATTTACAAATACACCTTTTACAGGTTCGTATTGGTCGTATTGTTTAGCAAGGGCTTTGGTAGCGTTCTCAAAGTTCTTTTTATCTTCAGGAGTCCACCAATTTTTTAGATTACCATCGCCGTCAAATTCAGCGCCACTATCGTCAAATCCGTGTGTCATTTCGTGACCTATTACAGCACCAATACCCCCGAAGTTCACCGCTGGATCGGCTTCGAAATTGAAGAAAGGAGGTTGTAAGATAGCCGCAGGGAACACAATTTCATTATACAACGGATTGTAATACGCATTCACTGTTTGAGGCGACATACCCCATTTAGTTTTATCTACAGGCTTACCTACTTTTTCCAAACTCTTTTGGTAAGCCCATTCACTCACGCGTTGCAAGTTAGCAAAATACACCGTTTTAGCAGCCGGTTCAATGGTCAATTTAGAGTAGTCTTCCCACTTATCGGGGTAACCTACTTTCACAGTAAATTTATTGAGTTTAGCCAAAGCCTTTTCCTTAGTAGCATCTGACATCCAAGTTACATCTTTGATGTGTTGTGCAAAGCTCTTTTTGAGATAGTCTACCAAAGTAACCATTTCTTCTTTAGCTTTAGGTGGAAAATATTTTTCTACATACAATTTACCAAAGGCTTCACCCAAAATACTATTGATAACGCTTAGAGCGCGTTTGTTCATTGGACGTTGTTCTTGTTGTCCTTGTAACTCCTTGTTGTAGAAATTAAAAGAAAGCTCATCGAGTTCTTTGGTAAGGTTGCTCGCATTATCAGCTACTAATTGATATTTGAGGTAATCTTTGATAAGAGGTAAGTTCTTTTCGTTGATAAACTTATCGTATTGTTTGTACAAACGAATTTCAGAAACAACTACTTTATCAGTGTTCACCCCTACGTTTTTAAGAAACTGAGGTAGATTGAGGTTCTTCACTAATTTGCTGAGCTCAGCCATTGTTTGAGGGTTGTAGCTAAGGTTAGGATTGCGGTCTTCCTCATTGGTGAGCATTAGTTTAGCTACCGAGCGTTCAAAATCTACTATTTGTTTAGCTTTCTCAGCGGCTTTGTCGTCTTTAAGCACTTTGAAGATAGCCTTTACATAATCTTGATACTTTTGTAAAGCCTCAGTATTCTCCTTGTTATCTTTTTGGTAGTAATCGCGCCCCATACCGATGCTAAAGTTGCCGAGATACACAGTATTCATATTAGAATCCTTCATATCGGCATATACCCCCCAAGCACAGATTGGGTTTTCGCCCTCACGAGTTACCTCTTCCAAATACTTTTGAAGGTCTGTGAGTTTTTTAATAGCCTCAATCTTATTCAAATAACCTTCAATAGGTTTAAGCCTTTCGGCATCGCGCTTTTTCCAATCGATAAACGATTCATAGAGGTCTTTTATTTTCTGACCTTCAGTACCTTTAGCGAAGTTTTCCTTGAGGAGATTATCCAAGATGAGCAAGCAATTCTCATCGGTTTTCTCGCGTAGGATATGGAAAGAGCCCCACGTAGGTTTATCGGCTGGTATTTTGGCAGTTTTAGCCCAAGTGCCGTTCACATAATTGTAGAAATCATCTTGCGGACGCACTGTAGTGTCCATTTCAGCAAGAACAATCCCCTTGTCTGCATTTTTGTCTATCATTGCATTTTCTGATTTTTTGTTATTCCCGCCACAAGCAACAATGAGTGCTACCGACGAAAACAACAGTGCGGTTTTTACTGTTTTTCTCATCATCTTGTATAATGTTTTTGTTTAATGAAGCAAAGGTAAAAAATAATTAGCAATTAACAATAAAGAATATAAAAAAAGCTTTGCTAAACCTTGTAAGAGTTTTAGCAAAGCTTTCTTTTTTCTTATCTTAGATAAGCCATTACTTAATACTGAAATTCAAACCTTTGTGTTCTCCCAATCCGTAATAATGTTTAAAGTTATAGATAAGTGGTTCCCATTCTAATGGATTGATTTTATTATCTTCCATTACCAAATGGTCTTCAGCGTGTACTTGCACAAATTCCAATTCTACAAGTACATAAGCATCGCGGTCATTCACGTTTTTCACTTTAGCTTCTGCCTGAATAGGGCATTCGGCAATACGCGGAGGGCGTACTTTTTCTGAAGGTAATTGGGTAAATCCTACAATACTAAACTTGTCGTCAGTATAAGTGTATTTACCCATTTTTTGAGGAGGCACAGGGTTTTGAGCGGTATAAGGGGCAATTGCCTCTACTTTTTCCCACATAGCTGCCGTAGGGAGGTTAAAAACTACCTCGGGCACTTCCATCACATTATGATAAGCCTTGTTTAGTTTTACAAGCGCTATCACAGCATTCGCACCTAAAGTAAAGGTGCTTGAAATAGGCGTTACATCGGCGTTTCCATTTTTATCAGTAGTAGTAAGAAGTACTACAGGAAACCCGTAATAAAACATAGTTGGTAAAAAAGACTTCATACTATTTTTTTTATTTTTCAACAAAATTACGAATAAAATGCAAAACTACAAAAAATAATGTAATTAACTCATACAAAGAGGATTATTTTTTTGATAGGAAGATAAGAGAAGACAGAGACTTAAATGATTTGGACAGGTTTTTTCAAAATTAGGTTTCTAAATCGTTACCTAATATCTTGAAAAATATTTTTTTTTAGTAGGTTATATTTCAGTGTTTTACACCTTTTTTCATATTGTATAGTAACTTGATAAAAAGTACTTTCGCAAATTAAAAAATTAGAGTATGAAAAAAGTAAAACGCTCAACCTTTAAGGTATTGTTTTACCTTAAAAAGAATGCCCCAAAGAAGAACGGTAAGGTTGCTATTATGGGGCGTATTACCATTGACAATCAGGTAGCTCAGTTTAGTACCAAACTTGAAATCCTTCCACAGAAATGGGATTTGAAGTACGGAAGGGTAACAGGTAAAACAGAAGAAGCTACCCAACTTAATCGCAAGCTGGAAGAGATTCGCTCACGTATCATTACTCATTATGAGGAGTTGATGAAGTACGAGGGAGTAGTTACTGCTCAGAAGCTAAAAGCTACTTTTCTAGGCATAGGAGTAATGGAAGATTCCTTGCTAAAAGTCTATGAGAATTTCAAAGAAGGCTTTGCCTTGATGGTAGAAAAAGGTGTTAGAAGTTACAGCACTCTTAACAAATATGAGAATGTATATACTCATTTGAGCGAGTTTATCCAGTATAAATACCGCAGAAGTGATATTTCTTTCAAAGAGCTTACAGAAGACTTTATCAACGATTTTGATTTCTATCTTAGAGTTAATAAAAGTCTTACTCACAACACAATATGGGTTTATATGATGCCCCTTTGTAAAATGGTAGAAATAGCCATAGACAAAGGAATTATCTATCGCAATCCTTTTAAGAATTATATAAGTTCTATGGAGGAGAAAGATAGAGGCTATTTGCTTAGAGAGGAAGTAGAAACTCTTTTACAATATCACCCTAAGAGTGCTTCTGCTGAATTAGTACGAGACCTATTTGTTTTTAGTTGCTTTACAGGCTTCTCTTATATTGATATCAAACAACTTAAAAGAAGCCACTTACAATCGTTCTTTGACGGCAACAAATGGCTTATCAAACGCCGTCAGAAATCTGATGTGCCCTGTAATGTACGTCTGTTGGATATAGCCGAGAAAATTATTGAAAAATATGAAGGTACGACTCGTACAGAGGCATTGTTTCCTACACCCTCCAATGCTAATTGCAACCTCTTAATCAGAAAGATGATGAAAGATTGTAACATCATTCGTGAAAAACCCATTTCATTTCACTGGGCACGCCATACCTTTGGTACTCTGTTCTTAACAGAAGGGGTTCCCTTGGAAAGTGTTAGTAAGATGATGGGACATAAGAATATCAAAACTACCCAGATTTATGCTAAAATCACCAATGAGAAAATCAGCAAGGATATGGAAATTGCTACCGAACGATTAAAGAATTTAAAGATAGGATAGCTTCTCAGTGTCTTTTAAAAATTAGAAATCCATTGATAATATTTCAAAAAGAGATGTATC
This sequence comes from Capnocytophaga sp. oral taxon 380 str. F0488, assembly GCF_000318255.2. NCBI lineage: Bacteria > Pseudomonadati > Bacteroidota > Flavobacteriia > Flavobacteriales > Flavobacteriaceae > Capnocytophaga > Capnocytophaga sp. oral taxon 380. The sequence continues at coordinate 13,562 of NZ_KB291199.1, read as the reverse complement.
AATGGATTTTTTTGTTGCCTTACAAAAAGCTATCTCACAAAGATAAGAGTGTTATTAAGACTTACCTATTTTCCCTGTTTTAAACACTTAAGGCACGTAATGGCGGTTCGTTGTTGGAGTGCAAAGGTATTTCTGTGTTATTAACGCTTCTTGCAAGGTCAAGCCCGATGGGTTTTCAAAAAAATCTCCAGCCCTTGTCCGTTGTCCTGCGGGTAGTATTTTTTTGAAAAACCTTGCAGAAGCTAAACACAGACCTTTTATGGCACTCGAAACGAAACCAGCTCATTCCGACCTTTAAGCGAATAAAAAAAATGTCAAATATGAGAAAAATGCCGCTTCTTACAGATTGTTTTTTGAAACGAATACCGCTTTTCCTCCCATTGTCGAATAAAAATTTCAAACTATGTAGCTACCTAATTACGTTTTTACCTTCGTACATACTTGCTTGCTTTGATGCGTGAATGCAAAGTAATGTACAAATATACATATAGCCTTATGTAGGGTTGTAAATGGCTTTGTAAGGAAGTGATTGGCTTTGTGTTATATACAAATCCTTTGCTAAGAAATCACTTGTTTTGCACCCTGAAATCACTTTACCCGGTCGTAGTGTTAATTTCTCTCTTTATGGCTAATTAAAATTCGACCGTTAGGGAGAATTTTCTGTTCACCGGAACAGAGCAAGTTGTGTTTTGAGGCACGCATTAGGCGTGTAGGCACCTCAAAACCACTTGCCCTTGCAGGGAGCTTAAAACGCACTCCGAAGTCGTGGTTTTTTACTTTTATATTTTTATTGTATTTCTAATGTAATAAAATTTTAATAATATATCCGATACATTACCAATTCTAATCACTATCTTTTCCAGCATTTACTAAGGTTGCGTTGATAAAGAATGCTCCTTTGGTGGCAATAGTCTGTTCGGGGGCTATAGGTTTTACAGGGGCAATGGCAGTATACCCACTTTCGGAAGCTCCTTTTACTACCTCCACTTTCTCAAAAGAGGTTTCTTTATCCGAAGTTTGGGTTACCAGAAAAATGTAGGATTTACCAGCATCCTCTACGATAGCCTCGTTAGGTACAGCAGGGGTCGTTTGTTTGTCAAGACTGATAACCCCTGTTACATTCATTCCATTGATGAGCCCTTGTTTGTCACCCTCTACGTGGCAATGTACAATGATGCTTTTGCTTTCGTTTTCAAACGAAGCCGCAATGTTATACACTTGGGCATCATATTCGCGAGAGGTGTTATTGGTAGGGTTGAAGTGCACTTGTTGTCCTACCTTAATGTAAGGCAAGTCACGCTCATACACTTGCAAGTGCAGGTGTAGCGAACTGTTGTCGATGATTTCCACAATAGGGGTGGAGGCATCTATATAAGCCCCTTTGTTAGTATATACCGCACTGATATTCCCACTAATAGGAGCCACTATCGCCAAAGTAGATTGCATTCCCTTATCGGTGAGTGTTTGAGGGTTTAAGCCCATTAGGCGTATTTGTTCTTCAAGCGAAGCTTTTTCGGTACGGAGAGTGCGTAGCTGAGTAGTAGCGGCTTGTAGGTTCTTACCAGTACCAGCATTCCCTTCATAGAGGGTTTGCTGACGGTCAAGTTCTTGTTTAGCAAGTTCTATCTGACCATTAACGGTGAGCAAGCGCTGTTGTTGTTGCAAGAATTCTGGGTTAGAAACAGTAGCGATTACTTGCCCTTTTTGCACATAACTGCCTATCTCTACCTTTACGCTCTTGATAATCCCCGCATATACAGTCGATACCTTCGCCTGATGGTCGGCAGGCACGCTCAGTATTCCATTGGCTTTGAGGGTAGCGGCAAGAGCTTTTTCTTCTATATGTCCCAAACGAATATCTACAGTTTGGATTTGAGCTTGGGTAAGGGTGGTGAGGTTGCCTCCTTCTTCGTGGTGTTCTTCGCGCTCTTCGAGCTTTTGATTATTGGTAGTTGTAGGAGTGCCATTGCAGGCTGATAGACTAATTCCTATAAGGATAAAAGCGATTTTTATACCATATTTTTTCATTTGTTTTACTGGTTTAAAAGGGATTGTATTTCTATTACTTTTTGATTAAGCGCCTCGATACTCTCAAGGTATGCCAAGCGGGTATCTACGGCTGTCTGTAGGGTGTAAAGGTACTCCACATAGCTTATTTCACCTGCGCTATACCCTAACTGATTGGCTCGGATAATGCGCTCGGCTTCAGGTAGCGCTTCTTGTTTGTAAAACTGATATTTTTGCAAATTCAGTTGGTATTCCTCTTGCAGATTTATCCATTGAGTTTTAAGCTGTTTTTCTGTTTGTTGAGCTGCTTCTATAGCTGCTTCTTTCTGATATTTATAAGCTTTCACCTTGGCACGGGTAGCGGTAAAAATAGGAACTGAAAGCCCTATGGTGGCAAAGTGAAAACGTTTACTTCTATCAGTATAGGTCTCTACCCCTCCAATGGTTTGCATTCCTATAAGAGACTGATTGGTATAGCCCAATGTAAGGTCGGGCAGGGCTTGGGCACGCTCTAGACGTTTGTTGTGCTCAGCTATGTTTGCTTCTTGATAGCTGAGTTGTACCAAAGGGTGCTGAGAGAGTTGTACATCCGAAGGCTCACTGAGTAACAAAGGCTCATACACGGGCGACTTGGTAATGGTAAATGCTTCTTCTGTTTGCATTAATGTACGCAAGTTGCGATAGGTAGCTTGTTGTATAGTTTTGTTCTGTTGAAGTAACAAACTTATTTCTCCTTTCTTCACTTGGGCAGTGTTAATATCTATCTTCTTGGTATCCCCTGCTTTATAGCGTACTTCAGCAATGCGAATAAAATTATTGTAGAGACTATCAAGCTGCAAGAGCTGTTCCTCTTTAAAAGTCAAATATTGCAATTGCTGATATGCGTTGCGCACTTGCCGCTTCAGTTCATTCTGCTGAAGGGCTAATTGCCCTTGTTGTAATTGTGTCTCTGCTTGATAGAGCTTTTTGCGAGCAGCAAATACTGTAGGCAAAGGAATAGATTGTGATACACCTACTGAAAGGTCTTTTTCAGCACTGCTGTACTGCCCGTATTGCCCTGTAAAGTCTGTTTTAGCCAATTCAAAAGAGGTTCGCTCTTTAGCACTTGCTCCTTGTAGCTTGAGTTGTGCTGCCTTAATCACTCCATTGTTCTTAAGGGCTATTTGCTCTATTTCTTGTAGCGAGTAAGACTGCTGAGCGTGTAGCGCTATAGGACTGATAAGCAATAGGGTTATCGTGAGTACTTTAGCTGAAGGACGGCGCCAAGAAAAGGTACTATTGAAAGCGATGTAAAGCAACGGAAGCACGAAGAGGGTGAGGAAGGTAGCCGATACTAACCCCCCAATAACCACTGTAGCTAAGGGGCGTTGTACTTCTGCTCCTGCTCCTTGACTGAGTGCCATAGGTAGGAAACCTAAGCTCGCCACCATAGCCGTCATTAGCACAGGGCGTAAACGCATTTCGGTACCCGTAATCACGCGATGCAAAAGGTTGGTCATTCCTTCTTTTTTCAGCTGGTTGAAAGTGCCAATAAGCACTATACCGTTGAGCACTGCTACCCCAAAGAGCGCGATAAAACCAATACCCGCACTAATACTAAAAGGCATTCCCCGAAGAAGCAAGGCAAATACGCCCCCAATGGCACTCATCGGGATAGCGCTAAAGATGAGCAATGATTGTTTTATAGAGTGGAAAGTAAGGTATAACAAGAAAAATATTAAAAGTAGGGCTACAGGCACGGCTATGAGCAGTCGGTCGGTGGCTTGTTGTAGGTTCTCAAACTGACCGCCATAGGTAAAGTAATAGCCCGTAGGGAGCTTTACGCCCTTTAATTTTTGTTCTATATCACTCACCACACTCTGCACATCGCGCCCTTGCACGTTGAAGCCAATGACGATACGGCGCTTGCCTGCTTCACGGCTTACTTGTGCGGGGCCTAATTCATATTTGATAGTGGCCAATTGGCTCATCGGCACCTGCCCATTTTCGGTAGCTACCATCATATGCTGTACATCGTCAATTCCGGTACGATGGAGGCTATCGAGGCGTACCACAAGGTCGAACCTTCGTTCGTTCTCGAAGACAACCCCAGCCTTCTTACCAGCAAAGGCGGTACTGAGTACCTCATTGACCTCTTGCACCGAAAGTCCGTAGTTGGCCAAACGCACACGGTCGTAAGTAACATTGATTTGCAGAAGTCCGCTTACTTTTTCGACCTGTGGGGCGGTAGCCCCTTCTGTTTTCTGGATAAGTTGGCTTACTCTTTGGGCGTAGTGGGCGAGGGTATCCATGTTTTCTCCAAAGATTTTTATCGTTACATCCTGTCTGACACCTGTCATCAATTCGTTGAAATGCATTTGTATAGGCTGGCTTTTCTCAAAAAAGACCCCAGGAATATCCTTGAGCCGCTCAATGATGGCATCTCCTAATTCCTCATAGGAGCGACCACTTTTCCATTGGTCTTGGCTCTTGAGTACGATCACAATATCGGAGGCTTCCAGCGGCATAGGGTCGGTAGGTATTTCGGCAGAACCTGTTTTGCCTATCACCATTTTCACCTCGTCGAACTCACGAATCAGGCGAGAGGCCTGCATGGAAGTCTCCAAGCTCTGCTTCAGGGAAGTGCCCGGTGGCAGAATACATTCAAAAACAAAATCGCCTTCTTGTAGTTGTGGAATAAACTCACCTCCCATACGGCTGAAAATGCCTACCGCAAGAACGAACAGTACCACGGTACTGCCTATTATCCATCCCCTAAGGCGGATAGAACGGACAAAGAGCGGTTGGTAGTGACGGTAGAGCCACGCTATCATTCTCTCGGCAAAACTACGCTTGTCACTCACCTTTTTAGGCAAGAGCAAAGCACTCATTGCGGGGATATAGGTAAGAGAAAGAATCAACGCCCCTGAGATAGCGAAGACTACAGTCTGTGCCATAGGGCGGAACATCTTGCCCTCTACCCCTACCAAGGTGAGGATTGGGATATATACCATCAAGATAATAATCTCGCCAAAGGCAGCACTACTGCGTATCTTGGACGCAGAATGATACACTTCATCGTCCATTTGCGCTTGGGTAAGTGGTTGTCGGTTTTTACGGATAGCTAAATGGTGCATCACTGCTTCTACCACAATAACCGACCCATCAACGATAATTCCGAAGTCTATTGCCCCCAAGCTCATCAGGTTCGCACTTACCCCAAAGAGGTTCATCATTCCTAAGGCAAAGAGCAAAGAAAGTGGAATGGCAGTAGCTACAATCAGTCCTGCTCTCAAGTTGCCTAAGAAGAGTACCAAAACGAAGATGACAATCAGTGCCCCCTCTAAGAGGTTTTTCTCTACCGTGTGAATAGCGCGTTGCACTAGGTCGGTGCGGTCTAAGAAAGGTTCTATTACTACATCGTCAGGCAAGGATTGTTGTATAGTGGGTAGTTTTTCTTTAATACGGCTAACTACCTCGTGGCTGTTTTCACCTTTGAGCATCATCACCACGCCCCCAACGGCATCTACTTCGCCATTGTAGGTAAGAGCTCCATAACGAATGGCACTCCCTAAGCGTACCTCGGCTACATGCTTGATAAAGAGGGGAGGGGTGTGCTTGCCTACGGCTATATTGCCTATGTCTTCAAGGGAGCGAGCCATGCCTATTCCTCGGATAAAGTAGGCATTGGGGCGCTTGTCGATATAGGCACCTCCTGTATTTTGGTTGTTCTGCTCCAAAGCAGTGAAAATATCACTGACACTCACCCCCATGGCACGGAGGCGATCGGGGTCTATAACCACCTCATACTGCTTGAGTTCGCCTCCAAAGCTGTTGATTTCGGCTATTCCTTTGGTACCATAGAGTTGGCGAGCCACGATCCAATCCTGCATGGTGCGGAGGTCTTTGGCGGAATATTTGTTTTTGCTCTGTTCCGTAGGGCGAATGATATACTGATATACCTCCCCCAGTCCGGTACTCACGGGTGAGAGTTCGGGCGAGCCTATGCCTTGAGGGATTTGCTCCTGTGCCTCCTTGAGCTTTTCATTGACTAGCTGGCGGGCAAAGTAGATGTCCATATCCTCGCTAAAGACGGCTGTGATGACCGAGAGGCCAAAGCGGGAAATACTGCGTGTTTCCTCCAGCCCAGGAATATTGGCGATGGCTTGCTCAATAGGAAAAGTAACCAGTTGCTCTACCTCTTGTGAGGCCAAAGTAGGGGTAGAGGTGATGATTTGTACTTGGTTGTTAGTAATATCTGGAACGGCATCAATGGGGAGCCTTGTAGCACTCCATACGCCCCAAAAAATAAGCATAAGGGTCATGAATCCTACAAATAGCTTATTTTTGATGCTAAATAGTATGATTTTGTCTAACATTTCTAATAAGAATTAATGATTAGTTAATGACTAATGATGGGTGAGATGACTAATGAACAATCACTTGAGATGAAGAAAGAAAAGACTATATCTTGGGAGGAGTCCAGATATTCCCATAGTAGTTCGAAGACCATACGGTCAGGGGATAGCTATAGGAGGGAATGGTTGCGGTGGCTTGAGCAATGGTTAAGGCCTCATAAGTAGTGGGCGTGCTGATTACCATTTGGCAGCAAGTGCAAATGCAGAAAGGTGAACAGCTATCCAAATGAAAATGAGAGTGTTCCCCAGTTGGGGCTGTTACAAATTCATAAGAAGCTGAAGACTCCTCACCTTCAAGCTTATCCGTACAAGGCAGCCCAGTGAGTGCCAACAGATATAAGCTAAGTATGAAGGTGAAAAATCTCATATTGGGAGCAAAGATACATTTTTTTTTCAATCTGACAAAATTTTTTGATTTTGTCGCATTCTACTACATAATTAAAAATAACACATCTGACACATTACCAGCTCCACGCAGACGTGCAGCAACGCACGTCTGCGGGTGCAAAGGTAAATTTTTTTGGTTATATTGTCAAGATGTTGTACCTTTGCACCTAGAAGTTACTGAGAAAATAGGTATAATCAAATGAAATAAGAGCTATTACTAAATCATTACCTAATCTTCTTGTAATTCCTGTATCTTCTTTATTTAAAATAGATTATAAAAGTAGTTTCAATTTTGGCACAAAAGTACAAAATCTAATTGGAAAAACAATAAATATTTATCAAAAAGTTTTCATATTTATTATTCTTACCGTACTAACTTCTTATACTTAATACGAGTAGGTGTTACTTCTTTGCCAAGTCGTTTTTTCTTATTCTCTTCATACTCTGAAAAACTACCTTCAAAGAAATACACTTGTGAGTCACCTTCAAAAGCTAAGATATGAGTACAAATACGGTCTAAAAACCAACGGTCGTGTGAAATTACTACTGCACAACCTGCAAAGTTCTCTAAACCTTCTTCTAAGGCGCGAAGAGTATTTACGTCTAAATCGTTGGTAGGCTCGTCTAACAGTAATACGTTACCCTCTTCTTTAAGAGTCATTGCCAAGTGTAAACGGTTGCGTTCTCCGCCTGAAAGAGTAGCTACTTTTTTATTTTGTTCGCTACCACCAAAGTTAAATCTACTGAGATAAGCACGAGAGTTCACTTGTCTACCTCCCATCATAATGAGGTCTTGTCCACCAGAGAAGTTCTCCCATATAGACTTCTCGGGGTCTATCTGTTTATGAGTTTGATCTACATAAGCTATCTTCACCGTATCACCCACCAGAAACTCACCGCTATCGGGCTGTTCTTCACCCATTATCATACGGAAGATCGTAGATTTACCTGCTCCATTAGGTCCTATCACTCCCACTATTCCTGCTTGAGGAAGCACAAAGTTTAAATCATCATAGAGCAGCTTATCACCAAAAGCTTTGGCTACGTGACGTGCTTCTATTACATTAGTTCCTAAACGAGGTCCGTTGGGAATATATATTTCCAACTTTTCTTCCAATTGTTTTTGGTCTTCATTGAGCAGACGGTCATAGTTCTGCAAACGTGCTTTTTGTTTAGCTTGACGTCCTTTAGCTCCTTGACGTACCCATTCGAGCTCACGCTCCAATACTTTCTGACGTTTGTTTTCAGTTTTCTGTTCTTGAGCCAAACGTTTAGCTTTTTGGTCGAGCCACGAAGAGTAGTTACCCTTCCAAGGAATACCTTCTCCACGATCGAGCTCTAATATCCAACCCGCTACATTGTCTAAAAAATAACGGTCGTGGGTAACGGCTATGACTGTACCTGCATACTGTTGCAAATGCTGTTCTAACCACAATACCGATTCTGCATCGAGGTGGTTAGTTGGCTCGTCGAGTAACAAAACATCGGGTTGTTGCAAAAGCAGACGGCAGAGTGCTACCCTACGGCGTTCTCCTCCCGAAAGCACTTTGATAGGCGTATCTGGCTCAGGGGTACGGAGGGCTTCCATCGCTACTTCTAACTGATTATCGAGTTCCCAAGCATTTAAGGCATCTATCTTATCTTGTAACTCGGCTTGCTTATCCATCAGCTTTTGCATCTTATCGGGGTCAGAATAGTTTTCCTCGAGCCCAAAAAGGTCGTTGATATGATTGAATTCCTCTAAGAGCTTTACAGTTTCGGCTACTCCTTCGCGTACTACTTCAATAACAGTTTTATCATCATCAAGATGAGGTTCTTGTTCGAGATAGCCTACGGTATAATTAGGAGCAAATACTACTTCTCCTTGATAGTTTTTATCTATTCCTGCAATAATTTTTAGCAGAGAGGATTTACCAGAGCCATTAAGCCCTAAAATACCGATTTTAGCTCCATAGAAGAAACTTAGGTAAATATCCTTGAGTACCTGTTTATTAGTAGATGAATAGGTTTTGCTTACCTTATTCATCGAGAAAATGATTTTCTTATCGTCTGCCATAGTTTAGTGAAAGGTAAAAAATGAATAGTAAATGAAATCATTAAAGATTCTCATTATTACAAGTGCAAAAATATAAAAACAATATCAAGTAAGCAAATTTTGGCTCGCACGCACTTATAAACTGTAAAATTAAACTCCTATAATTAATTGAATTACAAGTTTATAATAAAAAAATATACTTTATGCTATAAAAATAATTGCTAAAAATTTGGTTTATATTATAAACTAACTTATATTTGCAGCGAATTTATAACATTAAACATTTTAACATTATGGACTTACAAGTATCCGACAGCTTGAAAATCATTCAGTCTGTCATCAATCAACGAAAACAAAAGTACGAAGAGAACGGTTTCTTCCTTATCTTTTGGAGTGTGCTCATTATGCTTTCTGGTATTATTCAGTTTGTGATGCTTATCACCAGCTATTATCCCAAACAATCAGGCTTAGTATGGGGGATAGTGATGCCTCTTGGCTTTGTGGTGAACTTCATTATCAAATACAAAGAAAAGAAAGTTGCTAGACAAAAAAACTACACCGATTGGTTAGATTGGATATGGGCAGTTGCAGGCATTAATGCAATTTTTGCTTTTTTAGTACCTTTGAGCCCTTTTGGAAAATTTCAAATAGCTATTTTGGTCATTTATCTGCCTTTTGCTTTTGTAGCTTTAGCAATGGCATTACAAATGAAAATGAAACTCTGGATAGCAACATCGTTAGTAGCTTTGTTGTTAATTTATGCAGGTATATTTGTGCCTTTTGGTTATGAAATCTATTTGCCTTTACTATGCGTAGTATTAGCAGCCTTATTGTTCTTAGTGCCTGGTATTCAATTTCATAACAAATATAAAAAGAGAAGTAATGTTCGCTGATTTAGACCCTATTTTGCACTCACAGCTTCGTTTGGCTATCGTCTCACTATTAGTTTCAGAAGAAAAGGCTGATTTTGCCCGTATCAAGGAAATAACCAAAGCTACCTCTGGTAATATTTCTGTGCAAATCCAGAAGTTAGAGACTGCTGGTTATATCACTGTAAAAAAATCTTTTAAAGATAACTACCCCAATACCGAAGTTCAGCTCACCAAAGAAGGTCTTTTAGCTTTTGAGCGATATGTAGAGGCACTAAAAAGCTATATTAGCCGTTAGCCGTTAGCCGTTAGTCGTTAGTTTCTAACCACTAACGGCTAATATCAAATAATTGATATGTCTCCTTTGCCTTCACGTAATACTTTCGGAGCATCTCCTGAAAGGTCTATAACTGTGGAAGCTACATTATCGCCATAACCGCCGTCAATCACCAAATCTACTTTGTTTTGCCATTTCTCGAAAATAAGTTCTGGATCGGTGGTATATTCTATCACATCATCTTCATCATAAATAGAGGTAGATACAATAGGGTTCCCTAATTTCTCTACAATTGTACGAGCTATTAAATTATCGGGGACACGAATACCCACTGTTTTTTTCTTCTTAAAATCTTTAGGTAAATTATTATTACCTTGCATAATGAAAGTATAAGGACCAGGTAACGTACGTTTCAACAACTTAAAAGTACTTGTATCTATTTGTTTTACATAATCTGATAGGTTCTTTAAATCAGAACACACAAAAGAGAAGTTTGCTTTTTCGAGCTTTACTCCTTTGATACGTGCAATCTTTTCAAGAGCTTTAGTGTTAGTTATATCACAGCCCAATCCGTAAACTGTGTCGGTAGGATAAATAATCAATCCTCCGCGGTAAAGGACTTCTACTACCCTACTTATATCTTTTTCATTGGGATTTTCATTATATAGTTTTATAAACTCAGCCATTTTTCAATGATTAACAGTTAGTAATTAATTCGTATAGTGGTAAATTTGCAGTAAGAGATAAGCTTTTCGTCTTGATTTGTTACTTTTATTTCCCATAACTGGAGCGTTCTACCTGCATTCACACATATTGCCTTAGCATAGAGTGTATCCCCTACCCTACCTGCTCGCACGTGATTAGCACTTAGTTCTATACCTCGTATCTGCTCTCCTTCTTCTCGATAGAGCAAATAAGCTCCTAAACTCCCTGCCGTTTCTGCCAGCGCAAGTGTAGCCCCTCCGTGAAGAACCCCGTCTATCTGAGTAACACGTTCGGTAACTGGCATACTAAGAGTAATAGTACTTTCAGTAATTTCAGCAATTTCCATTTGCCAATCACGCATTAAATTATTAGGAGGTAGTGTTTCCCACAGTTGTTGCAAGGTTTCTTTATTCATATGATTTGGTAAAAACTTTAAGTGTTTACAAAAGTATAAGCGGTGATTTCCTAAGGATTCATTTCTTTTGCTTTAATTTTATCTAATAAAGTGCGATATTCATCAGCTAAATAAAACTGAGTGCCAATAGCATCAAAAATAGCATCTTGTGTAAGTACCCATTGCGGTACTTCGTCAGGTATTTTACCATCGTTGCTATCAAAATAGTCTTGGCGCCACTGTTTACTATCGTAATAAGCTACCAACTGGTCATACTCAGGTTGGATTGCTTTCCATTCTTCCAATACTTCTTGAGCTTTGGTAAGAGTATTTTCTAATTTAGCAAGAATGTCGTTCATCTTGCTAATATTCTCATATCGTTTGTTCATAGCTAATTCAAAAAAAAGTTAGTTTATTGTTTTAATTAATGCTATCGTATTCGATGATAAACACTTCTTCGTCGTCGTGTTTGAGATAGTATATTTCACGTCCTAACTTCTCTTTACCTTCTTCGGTGTAAAGAGATTGAAGTTCTTTTTTATCTTTTTCAATCTCCCTTTTAAGGAACTGTTTTTGCTTATTGAGTTTTTCTCTTTCTTTATTGAGTTCGTGGTGAGTTAATATAGAATTAGCATCAAAGAAAGTCATCCATATTATAAAAAAGAATAATATGGCGAGATATAGTTTATAGCCCTTCAATAAAGATAGATATTCAAGTAACTTTTTCATTATTTTTGAAATATACGGTTATGCACTATTGTTTTAATGATATCAATAGCTACTTTATTCCGCTTATTATTAGGAATAATGATATCGGCGAATTCTTTAGCAGGTTCAATAAACTCTAAATGCATAGGTTTTAAGGTGGTTTGATAGCGATTGAGTACTTCATTCACATCACGACCTCTCTCGGTTGTATCGCGTTTGATACGACGTATAAGTCGTTCATCAGAATCGGCGTGTACAAATATTTTAATATCAAAAAGCTCACGGATATCGGGGTGTGCAAAGATAAGAATACCTTCTACAATTACTACTTTGGTAGGTTTAACTAAAATGGTTTCGTTAGTACGGTTGTGTTCTACGAATGAATAAGTAGGACTTTGAATATCTTTTCCTTCTCTTAATGCTAATAAATGTTCTTTAAGTAAATCAAAATCGATAGAGTTGGGATGGTCGAAATTGATTTTGGTGCGGTCAGAAAAGCTAAGATAACTCAAATCTTTATAGTAAGAATCTTGTGAAATAACGGTAACTTCCTCGCCTGAGAGTTCTTTAATAATTTGATTGACAACAGTTGTTTTACCACAACCTGTTCCTCCTGTAATTCCTATGATAAGCATCTTTGATGTATTTTGGGGCAAAAGTATAAAATACTACTCAATTGACAAAGTAAAACTTAAAAATCGTCAATGAGAAGTTCTTTTAGTGATTGGTCTTTACATACTACAGCAACAAGTGTGCGTTCTTATAAAGTTTGCGCAGTTCATCTCGTACTTCCATTAGGGCAAACCCCAAGAGATTCTTACCACGCCACGAAGCGATGTTGAACGCTTTTTCGTTATCTTTACCTAAACCAATGCCCCAAATGGTGTCTAACGGACTGGCTTCTACTAATATCTTATCACCCGTAGATAAAAGAAAATCCATCATTGCTTGGTTTTGGGTAAATTTATAGTAATTGCCATTAAGTACAATACTGTATTTCACCTTATCCCATACGGCAGGGTCGAAATTGCGTACCTTTCTGCCTAAAGCCTTTATCAGCTTAGGGTCAGTGGTGTTCATTATTTCCTTTTCTACTTCTTCATCGTCAAACAAACGTGCTTTTTCAGCCATCATATACTGCTCAGTACACGAATATTCATCGGCATTTACATTAAAAGGCGAAAGTTGCCATTGTGAAAAACAGGATTCATCTATGGCATCGGCATTAGGTTTCCAAAAGAAGAGAAACTTGAGTTTTTTAGGAGAGTTAAGAAAGGTTTCTTTGGAATATTTACACATTCCCTTAGGTTGCCAAAAGGAAATACTTCCAAAGTAATAATCCTCTTCATTATCAACAATATCTTGAGATAATTTACCGTCATTATTAATCATTTTCCAATTGTTGTGATGCCAAAAAACAGGATAAGGAAAAAGCTTTTGATACTCTTGTTGCTGTTTAGATGTAAGCGTGTCGTACCAATCCCAAAAATGGTAACGGTACTCTTCGCCATAGCCCATACGCCAGCCCATCGTAAATTCAGAAAGTTCAGGATATTTAATCCACTGCGGAGTCATATAATCCATAATTGAATAATTAATCATTAACAATGGGACAAAGATAGTAAATAATTAGATAATTAGCAAATGCACTGTTAATATCATAGTGCGAGCTACACAGACAGTCGTAGCACGAGAGGCAATCATAGCACTATGTACGGGTAATAAAAAGACGGTGCGAGCCACACGGGTAGACGAACAAAAGACGAACAAAAGACGGTGCGAG
>NZ_KB291198.1:0-6928 GCF_000318255.2 Capnocytophaga sp. oral taxon 380 str. F0488 | reverse complement strand
AGACTTCTCCCAAGGAGAGGGGGTGTAGTGACGAGTAGATAGCGACGGAAAAGGGGGAATGTGGTGACGGAAAAGGAGAGAGAAATTAGAGAATTAGTAAATTGGGAAATTAGTAAATTTGGAGGTTAGCAAATTAACGTGAGTCCGACGTAAGAAAAGTGTAGCTTGCGCTACAGAAATCTTACAAATCTTTAAAAAAATCAAACAAATAGGCAACAAATTGTCTGAAAATCTCGCACAGATTACACGGATTGCACGGATAGTCTTTCATTTGACAATTGACAAATGTGATGGACACGAATTGGCAACTGCGTTGCTGGATTTCACAGATTACAATATAAACACAACTGTAAATCAGTATTGATATATATAGAACTGACGTTAAATTAGTATCGGTTGTTAGGGAAAAATGAAGAGGTTGGGGAGAAGTTCTGGGAAAGAGAGAGGCTGGAGGTTTAAACTTTGGCAAAGTGTGTGACACAAAAGAGACTTTTCAGAGGGTTGTTCGATTATAACTATGTAGTTTTGGGCTTTTTGCGAGATGATGTTTGTTAGGAAAATTGGTTATTGACAAAATATTCGTATCTTTGCCCCTTAAAAGTATTAGCTAATAAAAAGAAGAATGAACAGACAGGAGATTATAGACCTTACTACTCGTATTTTTGTTGAGGAATTTGAAGTAGAAGCCAGTGTGATTGCCCCTGAGGCAAACTTCCGCGAATCGTTAGGATTAGATAGCCTTGATTATGTGGATTTGGTGGTGCTGATTGAACAAGAATTTGGTGTGAAATTGGTAGAAGCCGATTTTAAGCCTATCGTAACCTTCAACGACTTTTATACTACCTTAGAAAATAAAGTGAATGCACGCTAACGAACAAGCCAAAACGAAATGGCAAGGCAAATCTAAGGGTACTGTATTAGGCTATAGTATCTTTGTGTGGCTGATGAAACACTTGGGTATTTATGCTGCTTATGCCTTGCTCATCTTTGTAGCGTTCTATTACTTTTTGTTTGAGTGGCGCTCCAATGGCTATATGTATTACTATTTCCGTCACCGCTTGGGCTATTCGCCTCTCAAAGCGGTAGTAAACTTGTACTTAAATTATTTTACTTTCGGGCAAACTATTATTGATAAGATTGCTATCTTGGCGGGCTTGGAAGAGAAATTTACTTATGAGTTTGATGGAGTAGAAAGCTTACATAAACTATTAGACGAACAACAGAGTGGGATACTTATTTCGGCACACATAGGCAACTTTGAAATTGCTGAACCTTTTTTTAGGAAAATAGATATTGATTTGAAAATAAGCACCGTAACTACCGATATGGAACACTCGGTAATTAAGGAGTATTTGGAGTCGATTTCTAAAAATAAACCCTCGAATCAGTTTATCTATGTGAAAGAAGATATGTCGCATATCTTCAAAATCAACGATGCTATTGGCGACAACAAGATAGTGTGTTTCACGGGAGACCGATATTTTGAGGGCGTGCGTTCGCTCAAAGGAACGCTGTTGGGCGCAGAAGCTACCTTCCCCGCAGGTCCTTTCTTTATAGCCTCGCGCTTGAAAGTGCCGGTGTTATTCGTTTATGTGATGAAGGAAAGTAGATTGCATTACCACTTGTATGCCCAAGTAGCTGAGGTGAAAAGTCGCGATGCCCAAGCGCTACTCGATGCTTATACCGAGAATATGGAGCAGATGCTACGAAAGTATCCGCTACAATGGTTTAATTATTTCAACTTTTGGGATGAACAATGAAACGCGTATTAGTAGTATATTACACCCAATCGGGGCAACTCAAAGAGATTATCGATAGTGTACTATCCCCACTCACGGAGGTAACTATCGACTTTTTGCCTATTGATACGGCAGAACCTTTTCCTTTTCCGTGGACAGGCGAGGCGTTTTTTGGAGCTTTCCCAGAGTCGTATTTGCAAATACCCCAGCCTTTAAAGCCTTTTCAGCTGGCACATACCGATTACGATTTGGTGATTTTAGGCTACCAAGTGTGGTATCTCTCGCCTTCTATCCCGTTTAATTCCTTTTTGCAGAGTGAAGCAGGTAAGCAATTGTTACAAGGTAAATCTGTAATTACTGTGTCGGGCACACGTAATATGTGGGTGATGGCACAACAGAAAGTAAAAAAACTCTTAACCGACTGTGGGGCGCACTTAGTGGGCAATATCGCTCTTACCGATAGGCACCACAATCATATCAGCGTGATTACCATTGTGCAGTGGCTCTTTTCGGGCGATAAGAACAAACGCTATCTCGGTGTGTTCCCCAAAGCGGGCGTTGCCGATAAAGACATAGAGAGCGCAAGTGTATATGGCACGCTTATTGCCCCTCACCTGCAAACCGGTGATTACACAGGACTGCAACAAGCAATAGTAGCCCACGGAGGCGTGCATTACAAGCGTTTTCTCCTTTCGGCAGAGAAGAAAGGCAATCGCCTTTTCGGTATTTGGGCAAAGATGATTTACGGCAGTAAGAAGCGTAAATTCCTGCTGAAATGCTTCCGCATCTATCTATACATCGCTATTTGGGTGCTAATGCCCATCGTATGGTTGCTATACTGGCTCACCTACCCATTATTCTTTTGGAAAGTAGAGAGCAACGTGAAGAAATTGATAATTGACAATTGATAATTGATAATTAAAGAATATGGAAGATATAGAATTTGAACAACAGTCTCTTACCTGTTACTTCTTATCTATTACCTGAATAAGCCTTTTACCTGAATAATATGAACGTTTATATAACAAAAGCAAGTAAATATTTACCTAACAATCCCATTGGCAATGAGCAAATGGAGACTTTCTTAGGTCTCATAAACCAAAATGCCTCTAAAGCACGACGCCTCGTGCTCCGCAACAATGGTATTCTCACCCGTTACTATGCCCTCGATGAGCAAGGTAACCCTACTCATAACAATGCCCAGCTTACGGCTTTGGCAGTACAAAAACTATTGGACGGCGAAGTGCCTTGGGATACTATCGAGGTGCTCTCTTGCGGTACCTCTACCCCCGATGTGCTCTTGCCCTCGCACACTTCTATGGTACACGGACTCTTGGGCGGACACTCAGTAGAACTGAATGCCTCTTCAGGAGTGTGCAACTCAGGAATGAATGCCCTTAAATTTGGGTACTTATCAGTAAAGGCGGGTAATAGTATCAATGCAGTATGCACAGGCTCTGAACGTGTATCGGCGTGGTTGCGTGCCGATAAATACGAAAACGAAGTACAACTCTTAGCCGAATTGGAAGCACACCCAGCCATTGCCTTTAAAAAAGATTTCTTGCGCTTTATGCTCTCCGATGGGGCTGGGGCTTTTCTGTTAGAAAACAAACCGCGTGAAGGTGCTTTGCAAATAGAGTGGATGGACGCTTATTCGTATGCTCACGAGCTCGAAGCGTGTATGTATGCCGGTGGCGACAAGCTCCCCGATGGCAGTCTCAAAGCTTGGAGCGAATACCCTGCCGAAGCGTGGCTTAGTGAATCTATCTTTGCTATCAAGCAAGATGTGAAGCTACTCAATGAGAATATTTTGTTAAAAGGCGCTGAGAGTATGCGTGCTACCTTAGATAAACACCAACTATCGGCAGATGATATTACCTATTTCTTGCCTCATATCTCGTCTTGTTATTTCAAAGAACGCCTGTATGAAGCTCTCAAAACAGTAGGTATCGACCTTCCGTTAGAACGTTGGTTTATCAATCTCCCCGAAGTAGGTAATATAGGTTCTGCTTCTGCTTATTTGATGTTAGAAGCCTTGATGCACTCAGGCAAACTCAAAACGGGCGATACAGTGTTACTATCAGTGCCCGAGAGCGGTAGATTCTCTTATTCTTATGCTTTCTTAAAGGTTGTTTAACTATGGTTTTACCAATTACAGATAAAAACAAAATCCTTACTCTTATACCCCAGCGCACTCCCATTGTAATGGTAGATGCGCTTTGGGAGTATACCCCCACCGAGGGTGTAGCGGGACTCACCATTGCCCCCAGCAACCTTTTTGTACAGCAAGAGACATTCTTAGAAAGCGGACTTATAGAGCACATCGCCCAAAGCATTGCCTTGCACAAAGGTTATTACTACTATCTCAACGGAAAACCTGCTCCTATGGGGTATATAGGAGCGATTAAAAACATAGAGATACAATCGTTACCCAAAGTAGGCGACACGCTCAAAACACACATCACTATCCAGCAAGAGTTTATGGATGTAACCCTCGTAACAATGCAAACCTTTATAGGTGATACCCTTATTGCCCAAGGCGAAATGAAAACCGTACTTGCCCCTAACCCCTGAATCCTGACACCTGAATATGAACATATCAATCCACAAATACCTCCCCCCCCGTCCGCCGATGCAAATGGTAGATACCATTACCGACATCAGTAATACGCACGTAGTTACTGAGTTTGAGGTGAAGCCTACTTGCATATTTGTGGAAGAGGGGAAGTTTGCCGAAGTAGGACTCATTGAGAATATGGCGCAAACCTGTTCGGCAATTGTGGGGCAGTTTCTCTTTGGTATAGAAGACACATCGAACTATGTGATAGGTTACATCAGTGCAATTAAGAAATTGGAACTCTTCGCCTTGCCTAAGGTACAAGAGGTGGTGCGCACCGAAGCCGAATTGCTTTCTCGTTTCGATACCGATGAGTATTACATCTGCTCGATGCGCTGTAATGCCTTTGTAGGAGATATTCTTATGGCAACTGCCGAAATGAACTTAGTAATTAAAAACCTAACGGAATGAGAGAAACCGAAGTACCACAAGAGAAAGGTGCCTTGCGCGACCTCAAAGAAGTGTATTATGTAACTGATGACGAAGGCAACTACACCACCCTATCCAGTTCGGGCTGGGAGGTGAAGAGCATTGCCTTAGAAGCCTCGCTCAGCCGTTTGCAAGAGCAGATTGACGAGGCAAAAGCCGATGTGCTTGCAGGACGCAAAAGCCCCATAGTGTATTATATGTTCCTCAACCGTATGGATTGGGCAGTCCTTGCCGATGCAATGCACCGCTGGCAATGGGTTATCAAGCGTCACGCCAAACCTTCGGTATTCAAAAAACTATCTTCTAAAACGCTACAACAATACGCTGAGGTGTTCGACATCACGGTGGAAGAACTGTGCGAGTTAAACAAATAAAAGTCCTTTACTCTAAATGAGTAAAGGACTTTGTTCTATTGCTTTTCATACTATAATTGCCTGTGGTGTAGCAAGCACTCTTTGGGGTTTAACAAAGGCGTGATGCGACTATCTATCGCATAACACTCAGGACAAGCTTCTTTCATTGTACTATTATTTTAAAATCCGATATAAACTGCTTATATAGCTCACGCCATTTCAAGTAATTGACTAATTTCCTCAGCGTGTGTACGACAGTAGTACATCACAAAAGCAATGTAAGGCACAAAGAGAACGATGCTCCACAGTAACCCCTGTGCAAACGCTTTGTAATCACCAATGCGATAGAGCACATAGCCTGCCCAAATCAGGTTGAGTGTCATTGTAATATGTGACATTTGAGCAAAGATGTTAGCACCACTCCACGTAAAAGTAAAGAGCCCCATCGTACCAAAATAGTATATTGGCAGGAAGGCAAGCGGAAGCCAAACAGTCTTTTTAGTCACCGAAAAGACGATAAGGCAACTTAAATACACCAAGCTACTAGGAGAACAAGCGTTGTAAGCCAACCATTGCTCAAAGTTTACTTTCAGAGTAAAAAAGAAGTAACCACTCCCTGAAAGCGTAAGCAATAATAAGACAATCGCCAAAGCGATACCTGTGATTTTTTCTGTTTTTGTAAGATTCATAATGTTAGAAATTAGAAGTTAGGAAATTGCCCGTGCAGTTTGCACTGGGATATATATCTCAGTTTTCAGTTTCTCTTCGGGGGTACGACGGCAGTCGTTGAGGTATTTCTCGAACATAGGCTCATCGCGCACTTCGTATTCACTATCTACCACCCAGCGCATAGCAGCATCGTAGACGGCTGAGAGCTGAGTATAACTACCTTGATAGAAAAAGATTGCATATTTGCCTCCTGCTAAGGTTTTGCAACTCACTTCACCTGAGGGTTTAGCCGGCTTGTGAATAGCCAAACTCACCTCCGAACGTTGTAAAGAGGCTTCGGTAATTTTAGGGTCGTCATACGAAACACATATCGACTCAATGCCTTTGGTAAAGAGTTTTTGCGATTTTACAACACCCCACAATTGTTCGTAAGCTTTGTTGTAGTTAAGTGTACCATATTCTCCTGTAAGAGCTACGTAAATAAGACTTTTGGGCTCAAGCTCTACTATCTTTGGAGCTTTAAGCACTACTTCTGGATTGTTTATTTCTTTCTTCATAATATAAATATCTCTGTTTGTTCTATACTGAGTAGGGGTAATACCATATTGATTTTTAAATGCTTTGGAAAGAGAGGCGGGCGTTTCATACCCTATATTAAAAGCTATTTCTTCTACCGAAAGCGTCGAATAGCGTAACAGCTGAGCTGCCGTTTCTATGCGCAAACGAGCAATAAAGGCAATGGGCGATTCTCCTTTAAGCGCTTTAAAGATGCGACAAAAATGAAAATCAGATAAGTTAGCCACATTGGCGAGAGTTTTTATCTTTATAGAAGTATCGAGATGACCATTGATGTATTCCGCCACTTTGTTGATACGCTGAGTGTAATCGTTACAAGTAATGGATTTCATACAGATTTATTTTGAATTTCTGTGGCAAAGATACGGCACTTTTCCAAAGTAGTCTTTTCCTATCTTGCTAATTTCACCCTGTAAGTTCATCTTTCCGTCGCCACATTTCCCCTTTTTCGTCACTCGCTCCTCGTCATTCGCCTCTCGTTCATTCGTCATTACTTCCCTTTTCCGTCACTACATTCCCCCTCATTGAGGTAGCCAGCGACAGCT
>NZ_KB291197.1:0-6754 GCF_000318255.2 Capnocytophaga sp. oral taxon 380 str. F0488 | reverse complement strand
ATTCTCTAATTTTCTATGCCCGTCGTGCTACGACCTTTGCCAAAGTTAAATAAACTGACAATCCCTCCGCTAGTGCGTTTCTTGTAGCCTCCACCCCATTTTCTAATTTCCTCATTTTCTAATTTCCTCATTTCCTCATTTTCTAATTTTTAGCATTATCAACATCAAATTGGTACAATTATTGCGTTATGGTGAGGCTGAAAAACACTGCTATCAACCGTCACAAAGGCTATTACGCTACTTCTTATGGGCATTGTGGGAATTATTCAAACGTGTTAAATAAATGTTAAAGTGTCACCTTTCTGATACAACGTAAAAAAAATATACTACCTTTGCACCCGCAATGAATTCTTATTTAACAATTAAAAAATGTTTCGAACAACAACACTATGAACAAAAAGTATTTTTTCTTATTCCTTATTTTTGTATTAAGCAGTTTTTTGTATTTCGTACATGCCCAAAATTCCCATCTTAGCAATGAAAAACTATTAGCCTTAAAAAAAGTCGAACTTAACATTAAAGATTTGTATAACGAGCTAAACGCCGCCCAATACGACCTTAGCTTCGAAGCTTTTCGCTACGCTTATATAGGCTATCAATCTCTCAAAAAGCAACACCGCTTAAACGAAAAAGACCTCTTCTCTATTATTGATTTTACAAAAGATAGTAGCTCTAAGCGCTTTTATACCATCGACTTAGAGAAGATGAAGATAGTGTATTACACCTATGTAGCACACGGTAGAAATAGTGGAGAAATAAAGTCCTCCTTTTTTTCAGATGCGATGGAATCTAACAAAAGCAGTATAGGCTTTTACATTACAGGTACCACTTACATCGGTAGTAAGGGATTTAGTCTAATGTTGTACGGCGATGAAAAAGGCTATAATAGTAACTTAGCCAAACGTGCAGTAGTTATCCACACCGCCAATTACGCCAATGAAAATTACATAGCTCGTACGGGGCGTATGGGCAGAAGTTTAGGTTGCCCTGTATTGCCTGAAAATATATATAAACAAGTCATTGAAACTATCAAAGAAAAAACAATGATTTTTGCTTATTACGACGATGCAAAATACCTCAGCTCCTCTAAATACTTAAATGTTTTAAAACTTATTGACGACGAATCCGTCTTCTAAATAAATTTTGATTATCCTTATCTGAATACTTAAAAAATAAAAAAGACTGCTATGTAGCAGTCTTTTTTATTTTTCTTATATAGATGTCTTATACTTCTAACTGAAACACCTCTTGTACCCAACAGATACTTTCATCTACTGACGAGGTATCTTTCAAGTGGTTTACAAATTGTGTGGTTATCTTCTGAATGATGCGGTTACTTATCATTTCAGCTTGTTGCTCGTTAAAGTTTTCAATTTTCTTTCGCTGGAAGTCCATTTCAGCTTCTTTAAGGCTTTCAAGCTTCGCTTTTAACGCTTTGATAGTAGGCGCAAACTTGCGGTTATCTAACCATTGGAAAAACTCTTCTTTTACCTCTTCTACAATCTCCAAAGCCTCTGGAATCGCTTCTTTTCTACGCTCTAAGGCTTCGTCTTTGCGCTTAGAAAGCTCGTCCATATGCAAAAGGGTTACATTGGGGAGTGTTGCCACTTGTTCCTCCACGTTCTTAGGAATAGAAAGGTCTAAAATGAGTATCGGTTGAGCCGGATTGATAAAATCTTTATACACCGTAGGAGTAGCAGCCCCTGTGGCGACTATGAGTACATCAGCTTTGCTAATTTCATTTTGTAACTCGTTAAAATCTTTAACTATTACATTAAACTTACCCGCTATTTGTTCTGCTTTCTCGCGCGTGCGATTGATAAGAGTAATATGTTCGTTCTGAGTGTGCTTGATGAGGTTTTCGCACGTATTACGACCTATCTTGCCTACACCAAAGAGAAGAATATTCTTTTGCGACACCTCAGGTATATTCTGCATAATATACTGCACCGCCGTAAACGATACTGAGGCTGCCCCTGAGGAAAGCGTCGTCTCATTCTTGATACGCTTGCTGGCGTTAATAACACAATTCATCAATCGCTCCAAAAAAGCATTGGCGAGACCTTTGTCGCGCGAGAGATTAAAGGCTTGTTTTATCTGTCCTATAATCTCAAAGTCCCCAAGAATCTGGCTATCTAAACCTGTCCCTACTTCAAAAAGATGATGCACAGCCTCTTTGTTCTTTGTTACGTAACCCACTTTCTGAAAATCATCTACCGACCCATTAGAATTTTCACAGAGCAGTTGTATCAGCTGAAAAGGGTGTTCGGCATAACCATAGAGCTCCGTACGATTACAAGTAGAAATCACCAATAGCTCCTCAAAGCCTTCACTTTTAGCTTGGGAGAGCAATTGGTCTTTGTTTTCAGGGGTAAGACTAAACATTCCACGCATCGTTGCATCAGCTTTCTGGTAGCTGAGCCCAATGCAGTAAAAGGTTTTATTCTTAGATATAGTAGGTTGTGACATAGTTTTTTAGTAATTGATACTATCAGTAGTTGTGTTTCGCAAGCGCAAAAATAATAAGTTCGCCGTAAATCACATAAGATACGACGAACTTTTATTCTAAAAAAATAAAATATGTAAACAATCTAAATAATTAGTCCTTTTATCATTTTGGTTATTTGTTAATTGCCACAGCGACTGAGAGGCAAAGTAGAGCACCTTAGCAATCCCTCTTGTTTGGCAATCTCGGCATACGGTATTTCCTCTACGGTAAAACCTTGCGAGCGCAACCAGTTGTTCAAACGTGTAAAATTCTTTTCAGAAACCACCACCTCTGGGCTAATAGAAAAGATGTTGCTAAACATATGGTACATTTCCTCTCGCTCTATATGAAAGAGATTCTCTTTGCCAAAGAGGTCTACCAAATACTGATAATCAGCTTCACAACGGAAACCGCCTTTGTAAATAATTCCTTTGTCTTTACCAATCGGTTGGAAGCAACAGTCGAGGTGGAGGGCATTATCGCGCGCCTCAGTTTGTGATTTCACCAAATCAAACTCCTTTACCTTTTTCTGAGGAAAGAGCTTTTGGATAAAAGCCACCCCTGCTACATTAGTACGAGCTGTAATTTGCTGTTTATAATCTTCCTCTTTATAAGTCCCGATGAAAATATGGTCGTTCCAGGGCATTACATCGCCCCCTTCAATATGTACATCAGCAGGAGGGGTTATCACTTTTTTAGGGTCTATTTGTTTTACAATGTACTCAATAGCCTGAAATTCTTCTTGTCTATCGGGTAGTATATTAGCTTTGATAAAAGTATCTTCAATCACAAAACCGATATCGCGAGTGAATATCTGGTTGCAGTCAGTAATGATTTCAGGGCGATAAACGGTTACGCCGTATTTTTGGAGTACTGCACAAAAAGCGTCCATTTCAGCAACCATATCCTTTTCTATGGGGTAAGTACCCGCTTTGATATGCTCCGCCGATTTAGGGTCATAGGCTTCTTCGAGCTTTGGCGTAGGACCATTGCTAGTAGCTGTGCCTAAAATCACAGTTTCTAATTGATCAGTTTCGTTTGTAATATGTAATTTTAGCATATTAATATTGTCTTGTTTTGGGCAAAGATACAAATAATTTGGTAATTAGCAAATTTATCAGTTCTCAATTGCTAATTGATAATTATTTTGTACTTTTGTCGCCCTAAATTCAATACAATGAACACCATACGCATAGGTACACGCGATAGTGAGTTGGCTCTCTGGCAAGCTAAAACGGTACAAAACCAATTAAAAACCTTAGGCTATCCCACTGAGATAGTAAGCACTAAATCTCACGGAGATATAGAGCTAAGCAAACCACTCTACGAAATGGGGGTTACCGGTATCTTTACCAAAGCGCTGGATATTGCCTTGCTCAATAGCGAAATAGATATTGCCGTACATAGTATGAAGGACGTACCCACGGCTTTGCCTGAAGGAATTGTGGTAGGGGCGGTGCTCAAGCGCGGGAATCCTCACGATGTATTAGTATACAAGGGTGACCTTTCGTTTTTGGAGGCTGAAATAGCAACTATAGCCACCAGCAGTTTGCGACGCAAGGCGCAATGGTTACACCGCTACCCGCATCATAATATAGAGAATTTGAGAGGAAATGTAAATACCCGCTTGCAAAAGCTCACCGATAACCCTTGGAATGGGGCTATCTTTGCTGCTGCGGGCTTGGAACGCATTAATAAATTACCTGAAAAACACTTGGTACTGGATTGGATGCTACCTGCACCTGCGCAAGGAGCTATCGTAGTGGTGGTGCGCGAGGATAACGTAGCTTTGCAGAAAAAACTACTCCCTCTCCACGACGATTATACTTATATAGCTACTCAATTAGAACGCGATTTTCTTCGCGCTTTAGAAGGTGGCTGTACCGCACCTATTGGAGCTTTTGCTGAGTTTAAAGATGAAAAACTCTACTTCAAAGGAGGCTTGTGGAGCGAAGATGGCAAAGAGGCTTCGGTAATAGACGAAGTACTCACTCAAATAGATGAATATACGGGAGAAAAACTTGCTACAATGATAAAAGGTTAACGTTAATGGTTAAAAAAAAGTGCAACACTTGGTTACAAGTGTTGCGCTTTTTTATTGCTTGTTATAATATAACTACGCATCGATTTTAGCGTACTTAGCGTTTTTCTCAATGAACTCACGACGTGGTGGTACTTCATCACCCATCAGCATAGAGAATACGCGGTCGGCTTCAGTAGCGTTGTCGATGGTTACTTGGCGAAGGGTGCGGTGTTCGGGATTCATAGTAGTATCCCACAACTGGTGATCGTTCATTTCACCCAAACCTTTATAACGCTGGATATTCACATTGCCCATTTCAGCTGAAAGCGCATCGCGTTGTTTGTCGTTCCAAGCGTACTCTTCGCGTTTGCTGTTTTTGCTTTTTACTAAATAGAGCGGTGGTGTGGCAATATACACGTGTCCGTTCTCTATAAGTTCGCGCATATAGCGGAAGAAGAACGTAAGGATAAGAGTAGTGATGTGCGAACCGTCTACATCGGCATCACACATAATAATTACTTTGTGGTAACGGAGCTTGCTCAAATTAAGTGCTTTGGCATCTTCCTCAGTACCCACAGTTACACCCAAAGCGGTATAGATATTCTTAATTTCATCGCTATCGAACACCTTGTGTTGCATTGCTTTTTCGACGTTGAGGATTTTACCTCTGAGGGGTAGTATCGCTTGGATATCTTTGTTACGTCCTTGTTTAGCTGTACCACCCGCTGAGTCTCCCTCAACCAAGAAAAGTTCGCATTTTTCTGGATCTTCTTCAGAACAGTCGGCGAGTTTACCTGGAAGACCGCCACCACTCATCACGCTCTTGCGTTGTACCATCTCACGAGCTTTGCGTGCTGCTTGACGTGCTTGAGCAGCCAAAATCACTTTCTCGACAATGGTTTTGGCGTCGTTAGGATTTTCTTCGAGATAATCTTCGAGCATTTGCCCTACGGCTTGAGATACGGCTGAGGTTACTTCGCGGTTACCGAGTTTGGTTTTTGTCTGTCCTTCGAATTGAGGTTCGGCTACTTTTACCGAAATGACAGCGGTAAGCCCTTCACGGAAGTCATCACCTTCAATCTCCACAGGGTTCTTTTTATCTTTACTCATCTTCTCGAGCAAGCCTGATTTATCGGCATAAGCTTTAAGGGTACGAGTGAGCCCCATACGGAAACCTTGCAAGTGAGTACCTCCTTCGGAAGTGTTGATATTATTGACGTAAGAGTGTAGGTTCTCGTTATATGAATCGTTGTAAATCATAGCGACCTCCACAGGGATACCGTTCTTTTCTCCGTCCATAGCTATCACGTTTCCGATGATAGGCATACGGTTGCCATCGAGGAATTTAACGAATTCTTTTAGTCCGTTTTGTGAATAGAATTTTTCGGTGATAAAGTTACCTTTTTCGTCTTTGTTGCGAAGGTCGGTAAGGGTAATAGTAATTCCTTTATTTAAATAAGCGAGCTCGCGAATACGGGCTGCGAGGGTATCGTATTTATATTCAATAGTTTGTTCAAAAATTACTTCATCGGGGTGAAAAGTAACCTTAGTACCGCGTTTATCGGTGTCGCCCACTTGTTTTACGGGGTACATCGCTACCCCGCGTTGATACTCTTGTTGCCATATTTTGCCGTCGCGGTATACGGTAGCAGTAAGATGGTCGGAAAGGGCATTTACGCAGGAAACCCCTACCCCGTGCAAACCACCCGATACCTTATAAGAACCCTTGTCGAACTTACCTCCGGCACCGATTTTAGTCATTACCACTTGAAGGGCAGAAACGCCTTCTTTCTTGTGGACATCTACTGGAATACCGCGACCGTTGTCTTCCACGGTGATAGAATTATCCTCATTAATGGTTACCGAAATAGTATCGCAATAGCCTGCGAGCGCTTCGTCGATAGAGTTATCGAGCACCTCGTATACAAGGTGGTGTAACCCGCGCGTACCCACATCGCCGATGTACATTGAGGGGCGCATACGCACGTGTTCCATTCCTTCAAGGGATTGGATATTGTCTGCTGAATATTCAGCTGAATTTTGTTGTTCGTTATATAATTCTTCTGCCATAATTTTAATATCGAATCAAGGGTGCAAAGATATGAATTAATTTATTAATGAGCAAATTTTATAATAGATAAATAAGAATGAGAAAATTAGAAAATGAGAAAATGGGGTGGAGGCTACAAGAAACGCGCCAGCGAAAAGGATTAACTTTGCCAAAGGTGCGAGCCGCACAGGCA
>NZ_KB291196.1:44060-53722 GCF_000318255.2 Capnocytophaga sp. oral taxon 380 str. F0488 | reverse complement strand
TCCCAAGGAGAGGGGGAATGTAGCGACGGAAAAAGTGAAGGAAATGCGGAGGAAATATGGAGGAAATGTGGAGGAGATTTTAACTTTACTAAAGTTTTAAATTATGGAAAAGTTTGCGATGCAAAAGCGATTTTGAGACTTTTCAAGCATCTCCGGCGTAACGACACAAAGAAAAAAGGGTGAGTGTGGCAACGTTATAGTGAAGGGCTATTGTTTGTAAAATCTTGTGTTTTGGGAGTTGATTTTTTCGTAGATAGCAGTTAATTCAAAAAAAAGTTGTATTTTTGACCCCTCAATAAAACTATACAGAAAGAACTTTGTTACATTATAAACGTCAACTCACTTTCATTATCAGCTTATTAGTGGTAAGCTCCTGTCTTTGGTATGCGGAATCATTCGCCTTTAAGTCGGGTGGTTTTCACTATACAACTCCGTGGGCAGTGCGCGATACTATCAAAAAAGATACTGTAGAGCCTAAAAACGACCGCCGTGGGCGACGTATTAAGCCTAAGAAACCTTCGGAAAAAGCTAAAGACTCCCTTAAAAACGATACGATTAAAAAACCTAAGAATGCCTTGGAAGACATTGTGAAATACAAGGCTAAGGACAGTATTGTGTTCAACAAGGTGAAGAACGAAATCATCTTGTACAACGAAACTAATGTGCAATATACTGATATTGACATCACTGCGGGAATAGACGTGATTAACTATGAGAAAGGCGAAGTGTATGCCGGACGCCTAAAAGACAGTGTGGGAGAATATACCCAACACCCTGTATTTAAGCAAGGTAGTGATGTAATAGAGCCCGATTCGATACGTTTTAATTACCGCAACCAGAAGGCGATTATCCGCAATGCTTATACCAAGCAGGACGAAAACAACATAAAAGGCGAAATCATCAAGAAGGAGAATGACTCTACTTACTTTATGAGAAACGCGATTATTACTACTGCCGAAGACCTCGACGACCCTGATTATTACATCAAAGTGCGCAAAGCGAAGTTCGTGCCTAAGAAGAAGGTTATTGCAGGGTTTAGCAATATGTATATCGTGGATATTCCTACGCCTTTGGCTATTCCGTTTGCTTATTACCCTATGGTATCGGGACGTACTTCGGGGCTTATCTTCCCTACCTTTGGAGAAGTGAATAACCGTGGCTATTTTTTGCAGAACATAGGTTATTACTTTGTAATTAGCGACAATTTTGACCTTTCGCTTACGGGTGACTATTATACCAATGGTAGCTATGGGCTTAGGGCACAATCGGCTTATGTGAAGCGCTACAAGTATTCAGGGAACTTCAATCTTTCATTTGAGAATAACATATACAGTATGAGGGGTTTACCTGACTATTCAGGTAGCCGTATGTACAATATCCAGTGGTCGCATTCCAAAGACGGCAAAGCTAACCCTAATTCCAACTTTTCGGCTTCGGTGAACCTATCGAGCAACAGTAGATATTATCAAGAATCCTACAATCAAGCGAATACGTCGAACTTTTTAAATAACACGATGATGTCGTCTATCTCGTATTCCAAGACATTCCCAGCATATCCTTCGATTAACTTATCGCTATCGGCATCGCATTCACAAAATACGAATACGAAAAGTATTGATATGACACTCCCTTCGATGCGTGCGAGTATGGAGCGCATTTATCCTTTTGCCCGTGAAGGACAAACGAAGAAAGGACTTATCAAGAGTTTGAATTTCCAATACAGTATGCAAGCTGATAATCGTTTTTCGACCTATGACAGTCTGTTTTTTAGTAAAAAGATGTTCGATGAGGCGAAAAACGGGGTGCGACACTCTATACCAGTGAGTACAACTGCTAAGCTATTTAAATACGTTACCTTAGGCTTGAACTCATCAGTAAACGAGACGTGGCAATTTAAGACAATTCGCCGTAAGGACTTCAACAGCAATACGGGCAAGGTGGGCATTGACACCCTCAGCGGTTTTGACCGCTTTATGACGTACAACCTCGGGGCGAGTCTCGGTACAACTATCTACGGTACTTTCCGTTTTGGCAAGAACGCTAAAATACAAGCTATTCGGCACGTGATGCGACCCTCGGTGAGTTATGGTTATAATCCTTCTTTTGACCAGTATTACGATTATTACATTTCGGACGCTTATGGCAACCGCTCACAATACACCCGTTTTGAGGGGGGTATCTACGGTACGCCAAGTTTGGGTGAGTCGCAATCGATAGGGTTCTCATTGGCAAACACCTTTGAAGCCAAAGTGAAACAGAAAGATAGCACTGATGCTGAGCCCAAAAAGGTAATGCTCTTGAACAGTCTCAATTTCAGTTCTAACTACAACGTGATTACCAAGCAGTTTAGTCCGCTGAACATTACGGGGGGTACTTCGTTCTTCAACGGGAAGCTCGGGGTGAACTTTGGAGCAACACTGAACCCTTATGCAATAGACAACAACGGACGACAAATGGAGAAATGGAATATAGACAACGGCGGTAGTCTTTTTAGGCTTACTAACGCCAATATTTCTACTAACTATTCATTCTCGAACAAAGATAAAAAAGACAAGAATAAAGACAAACAGACGGGTAACGTAGCGGGAGGACGTACTGATGACCTCTTTGGGTCGTCGAAACCATTAAGCGAAGTACAGGATATGGATAAGAACCGCAAAGAAGGCGAGGATAAAGATGAGAAGAAGACCTTTTACAAGGCAGTTATCCCTTGGGACATAACCTTAGCACACTCGCTTACTTATAGCAATCAGGCACGCGAAAATAAGATATCCAACAACTCGCTAATGTTCTCAGGAAACGTATCGCTCACGCCCAAATGGCAGGTAGGAGTTTCGAGCGGTTATGACTTTGTAAACCAAGGATTCACCTATACCCAATTACGTTTTGAGCGCGATTTGAGCAGTTTCCGTATGAGTTTTCAGTTTACTCCGTTCGGTTATCGCAGTTCGTGGTATTTCTTTATCGGCATCAAAGCCTCAATGCTTTCAGACCTAAAATGGGAGAAGAACAAAGAGCCGGATAGGGTCTTAAGGTAAAAGGTAAGAGGTAAAAGGTAACAAAGAAAATTATGAAAGAAAAGATACAACAACTTCGGGAGGAACTTAATGAGCACAATTATAACTACTATGTGTTGGATAATCCTACGATTTCGGATTATGAGTTCGACCAAAAGCTCAAAGAACTACAAGCCTTAGAGCAAGCATACCCAGAGTTTTACGATGAGAATTCGCCTACTGTACGCGTGGGAGGTTCTGTTACTAAAAGTTTTCCAACCGTAGTACACGAATACCGTATGTACTCGTTAGATAACTCTTATTCTAAGGAAGACTTAGAGGAATGGGAACAGCGTATTATCAAGACGTTGGGCAGTGACCAAATTAACTTTACTTGCGAACTGAAATACGACGGAGCTTCTATAGATTTGTTGTACGAAAACGGCAAGCTTAAACAAGCTACTACTCGTGGCGATGGTATTCAAGGTGACGATATTACCGCCAATGTGCGTACGATTCGTTCAGTACCCTTGCAACTAAAAGGCGATTACCCTGAACGTTTTTACATTCGCGGGGAGATAGTAATGCCTAAAAAAGCCTTTGAAAACCTCAATAAGGAACGTATAGCAGCTGGCGAAGACCCTTTTATGAACCCTCGTAACACCGCCAGCGGTAGTCTCAAATTGCAAGATACTGCCGAGGTTGCTAAACGAGGTTTGGATTGCTTGTTGTACTTTTTGGTAGGGAACACAGGTGTAAAGAGTCAGTTTGAGAGTTTAGAAAAAGCGCGCGAATGGGGCTTTAAAGTACCTAATATTTCCAAATTGTGCCATTCTACTGCCGAAGTGATGGACTTTATCAATGAATGGGATACCAAACGCCACACTTTGCCTTATGAAACTGATGGGGTAGTGGTAAAGGTAGATAGTATTGCCCAGCAAGAAGAGTTAGGATATACTTCAAAATCGCCGCGTTGGGCAATGGCTTACAAGTTCAAAGCAGAACAAGTAGACACTGTTTTAGAGAGTATTTCCTACCAAGTGGGACGTACAGGAGCTATTACTCCGGTAGCAAATCTCAAACCCGTGTTATTAGCGGGAACCGTAGTAAAACGGGCTTCATTGCATAATGCTGACCAGATTGAAAAGCTCGATATTCGCATAGGCGACTCGGTATATGTAGAAAAAGGCGGGGAGATTATCCCTAAAATTGTAGGCGTGAACTTAGATAAGCGCGAAGCAGATGCTCAGCCCGTGAAATATATCACCCATTGCCCTGAATGTGGTACCAAGTTGGTGCGCAACGAAGGCGAAGCGCAACACTACTGCCCTAATGCTTATGGCTGTCCGCCTCAGATTACAGGTAAGATTCAGCATTTTATCTCACGCAAAGCAATGGATATAGAAGGCTTGGGTGAAGAGACGGTAGAGCAACTCTTCCGTGCCGGTATTATCCATACTTATGCTGACCTCTATGAGGTAACCGTAGAGAAATTGCTCCCCTTAGAGCGTATGGCACAAAAGAGTGCTGAGAATATTGTTAAAGGTATTCAGAAATCAAAAGAAATACCTTTTGAACGCGTGCTTTTTGCTTTGGGGATTAGGTATGTAGGTGAGACTGTTGCCAAGAAACTGGCACGCCACTACAAAACGATTGAAGCCCTAGAAAATGCCACTGTCGAACAGTTGGTGGAAGTAGATGAAATAGGGAGCCAAATAGCCAGCAGTATAGTAACCTTCTTCGCTGATGACCACAACCGTCAACTCATAGATAGGCTCAAAGGCTATGGCTTGCAGTTTTCGATTAATGAACAAGCTACCGAAGGTCAAACTGATACCCTCAAAGGGCTTACCTTTGTGGTTTCTGGGGTCTTTCACTTGTATTCACGGGAGGAACTCAAAGCCCTTATTGAACAACACGGAGGTAAAGTAGGGTCGTCTATCTCTTCTAAAACTAATTACGTGATAGTAGGCGATAATATGGGACCAAGTAAGAAAGAAAAAGCTGAACAATTAGGTGTGAAGATGATTAGTGAAGAAGAATTTAATGCAATGATTTTGTAAGTAGAGTTGCATATCCTTTTATGCTATAGTCCTCTCTTTGTTTGTTAAAATAAATAATCCTTCTCATAAAAAGCAATGCCCCCAAAAGTACTAACCTTTGGGGGCATTTGTCATTATTATTCTAAGTCGATTATACTTACTATTTCAATTCAAAAGTTGTTTTACGAGCTAACTGACGTGCTCTTGAAGAGTTCTTATCAACACTTGCATCTACGCCTTTTCCTTCGGCAGTAATACGAGAGCCATCAATACCTGCTTTCACAAGCAAATCTTTCACAGCATCAGCACGTTTTTGTGATAAAGTTTGGTTGTACTGAGTACCTCCTAATTCATCAGCGTAACCATTAATATTAATGTGTGCATTAGGATTAGATTTCATATATTTAGCTACAAAATCTACAGCCCAAGAAGATGATATCTGTGGTTTAGATGAATTAAAATCAAAGTAAGCATTGATATAACCTTTTCTAATGAGGTCAGCAGCTACATCATCATCTTTTACTTCTCCGTTTTCACCTACTTTATCTTTTGCTTTGTAATTGTCGTTTAAGTAGCTTTCAATTTCATCAGGAACGTTGTTGCCATTAGCATCGTTCATTTTGTTTTGCTTGTTAGCCACTTCGCTCTTCAAGTCAGCAACGTTATTTTCAAGGTTAGCTACGCGTTGAGCCACTTCTTCTAATTCGTCTTTTTTAGAAGCTGCTGCCCAATCGGCGTGTTTACCGTGTTTACCAAGAGCAATATTTAAACCAGCAGTAAGGGTAAAGTGGTTTCCTTGGAAGCCTTGTTGTCCATTAGCAGACTTAGTGTCATAAGTAAGTTGTTGCTTGCTATTGATGTACATTGAGGCATCAAGCAAAAAGGCTATACGGTTAGAAATTCTCAGCTGAGGAGTAAGACCTACTGTAAGAAATGCTATTTGGTCGGGTTTAGAAATATAATCACTATTAAGCTGTGAATATCCAAAACCTGCGTGCAATAGTAATCCTAAGTCACTAGTCCATTCTTCAAAGCTAAGAACACTCGCAAGGTTTGCTACCCCTTGTAGGTTTACATTCCAAAGTCTAGATTCAAAATTAGGCGTATCGTCATCATTCTTAAAAACGTCGTAACCACCGCCTAAGCGAACCCCAAACTTGTTGTTTGCCATATAGCGCACACCTGCATTTGTGCTCCATAAATTAGGCGTATTAGTACTATACCCACTTGTAAAAGGAGTGGTAGGTTTATTAAACCCTCCATTTATATCAATAGACCATTTGTTATAGTCATTCTGTTGTGCTTGGACTCCAAAGAAAACCAATGAAGCCAATAGTAAAATGCTTCTTTTCATTACTTTCTGATTTTATAATTATACAAAAACTGGGGCAAAGGTATAACTTTTTTTTGTATTCAAAAAGTTTTTAACAAACTTTAAAACTTCTGCTCTTCTCTATTGCATAAGTTTTTAGTGCTTATCTTTGTGTTTTAATAACATTCTTTCCAATGGTGTGATAGCACTATCAACCCCTTCTTCAAAAGTCTTAAACTGTTTCTTTACCACAAGACTTTCTCCTGGGATATGTACTTTCACTTCTACTATTTTATTTTCTTTGGTATTGGTATTTTCCAACTTCAAATGCACATCTGCTTCGATAATCCTATCGTAAAAATTATCGAGCTTATCAAGTTTTTTCTGAATAAAGTCTACTAATTTTTGGTCGACTGTAAAATCAACTGGGTGTACGTGTACTTTCATAATGTTTACAAATTTAAGGTTTAACAATTCAATTATTCTTCCTCATTGCTATTGCCTTTTGCCCGAGGGTGTGCTTTCTTATACTGCTTTTTGAGTTCAGCCAAGCTGGTGTTCGTATACACTTGGGTAGAAGCCAAGCTGGAATGCCCCAGTAGTTCCTTCACAGTATAAAGGTCTGCTCCATTATCTAACAAATGACTCGCAAATGAGTGTCTCAATACGTGAGGACTCACATCTTTCTTTGTTGTTACAACACTAAAATACGAATTAATAATTCTGTATACCAGTGTCGAATATATCTTTTTACCATTCTTTACTAAAAATAGATAATCCTGGCTTTTTTCATTCTTTACCTCTTCTCTTAAAACTAAATATTCTTTAAGAGTGTTTTCAAGCTCAGGAATAATAGGTATATACCGCTCTTTATCACCTTTCCCAAGCACTTTTATTTGTTTTTGCTCAAAATCCACATCGCTTACTTTCAGTCCAGACAACTCTGAGCGACGTATACCCGTAGCATAAAGCGTCTCAATCACTGCCCTATTCCTCACTTCATCAAATGAATCCTTCGATGAAAAAAAAGACAACACCTTTTCAATCTCAGCTTCCGAAAAAGGCAACTTGTGCTTCTTCTCCGTTTTCAATAAAAATATGCCTTTCTCAAACGGACTTATTTCTATCTGTTTCGTCTTCTTCAAGAAATTGTAATAAGTCTTTAAAGCCGATAACTTCCTATTGATACTCCTAAATGAAATAGTTTCATCCGATAAGTGTATAATCCATTTCTTTATATCTTCTTGGTCAGCTTGTTCTAAACAGCAATCTTCCCCTTTTTCCTCATATAGACTCTTAATAAACTTCTCAAAACTCCTAAGGTCGTGTTTATAAGCCTCAACTGTATGGTCAGAATATTTCATCTCTATCGAAAGATAAATAATAAAGGCGTTGATAGACATAGGTTAAAAATTTAGTTGATTAGTAAACTCAGTTTCTCAAGCAAGGTTCTCACCTTTCTTCGCTACAAAATAAGTAAATATTTTTGACATACTCCATAAAAAAAGTGTTAAATTTTAAGATGAATTGTTAATTATTTTTTTACTTGTAGAAAATGAGAGAGTTATATTTCTCTTTTTCTTCCTATAAAATTTCTTTTCTTCCTAAATATATCGAAATCTCTTTACATTACTGTCCGGTTCTAATCGCTTCCACAGGATTGAGCCGTGCAGCCGACGATGCAGGAATAATACCCGAAAGCAAACCTACTACAAACGAGATTCCTAAGCCTATCGCTACGTTCTTAAACGATAGCACAAAGTTAAACCCATCAGTACTACTCGGAATTATAAAGGTAAGTAACCACACAAAGAACAACCCAAAAAGTCCTCCGATGATAGCCAAAAGCACCGCTTCAAACAAAAACTGAAACAAGATAAACTGGTTTTTAGCTCCTAACGACTTTTGTACGCCTATAAGGCTCGTGCGTTCTTTCACACTCACAAACATAATATTAGCAATACCAAAGCCTCCTACCAAGATTGAAAAGCCTCCTATAATCCAGCCCACAACGTTCATCATACTAATCGTTTCGTCTATCATATCAGTAAACGACGATATTTTATTGACAAAAAAGTTATCTATATCCTCAGGTTTAAGTCCGCGATAAGCACGGAATTTCTGGCGCAATACCGCTTCATACTCCGCCATATCTACTCCTTTTTTAGGCTTTAACACTACTCCACTGGGTAGCCCTTGTGGGCCTGTATTCATAAAGCCCCTTATAAAATTAGCTGGCACATAAGCATTCTCATCAGGCCCTCCGCCAAGTTCACCGTATTTTTTCAGCACACCAATCACAGTAAGTTTCCTACCGAAAATGCGTATCTCTTTATTCATAGGGTCTTCCTCACCAAAAAGCTGTTCAGCCAGATTATGCCCTAATATAACTACCGCAGTGCCGGCATTAGCTTCAGCTTCGTTGTAAAACCTACCTTTTTCTATCCTAATATCACTTATTT
Source organism: Capnocytophaga sp. oral taxon 380 str. F0488 (assembly GCF_000318255.2). Lineage (NCBI taxonomy): Bacteria > Pseudomonadati > Bacteroidota > Flavobacteriia > Flavobacteriales > Flavobacteriaceae > Capnocytophaga > Capnocytophaga sp. oral taxon 380. Next base: position 44,910 of record NZ_KB291196.1, on the reverse strand, counting down.
GTTCAACTCCTGCCGAAGTAGATTGTATAGTAGGCGACGGAATCGTTTTGCCATTGTATTTTATCGTCGAAAATACCCCAAACAATTCATACACCACAGCTTCAGTATTAGGTATTTCGCGTTTCATAAATTCGTATTCCTGATAGCTAACTTGCGGAAAGTTCAAGCGTTGCCAACGGGGTACATCGGTAGGAGCAAAAGAGAATTTAGAGACGTTTATCATATTCTTGTCTAACCCCGAAAGGCTCTCCTGAATACTTCTATTCAGCGAATCAACCGCCGCTAATACCGATATAATAGAGAAGATTCCCACCGTTACACCCAATAACGAAAGGAAAGTGCGGAGCTTATTGTCTCGCAACGATTTGATTGCGAAGTTAAAACTCTCCTTTAATAGCTGCAAATAAATAAACATAGGTCAGTTATACTTGTATTTCTTTTTTGCAAATGTACATTATTTTTTTTAATTAAATACGAAATATTTTTTTCTTTCCTCCACTTCTTCGTCACTACACACCCTCTTTTGAAGACAGCCAGCGAGAAGTTTTCACCACATCACCTTCACTTTTTCCGTCGCCACATTCCCCCTTTGAAGACTGCCAGCAAGAAGTTTTTACCACATCACCTCCACTTTCTCTGTCTCTACATTCCCTCTTTGAAGGTAGCCAGCGACAGCTGGGTATGTGTAAAGGGAGAGGTTTCCTTTGATTTTCCGTCATATTCCCCTAGTGCCTATGGCCTAAGGCCTAGTGCCTATTCCTCTTTCTTTCGCCTCGAAACCCTCTTTTTGCTATTTTTTGCATCGCTGTATCATATTATTAATCAACTTTTTACACACCCTTTCTATACC
>NZ_KB291196.1:24869-44040 GCF_000318255.2 Capnocytophaga sp. oral taxon 380 str. F0488 | reverse complement strand
ATAAGCTAACCCCACCCATCTTACACCCTTTTTTTACCAAAATCTCTCCCTCTCTTCTTCCGAACTTCTTCGTTTCTTTCTGAATTCTCCTAACAGTCCCAGTACATCACTTTTTCATCTCAAACTTTGGCAAAGTTTTAAACTTTGCCAAAGTTGAATAAACTGACAATACCTCCGCTGGTGCTTTTCTTGTAGCTCGCACTTCATTTTCTAATTCTCTCATTTCCCCATTTCCTCATTTTCTGGTATTATTGGCATTTTTGGTATTAAAAAATTATTTCTTATCTTTGCATTGCATTTACATCTACATTTGAGAAAGGAAAAACGATGATAACGCTCAAAAATATCAAAGCATTTATTAAAAAATCACTTGTGTTCAAGGTTTTAGCCTTTGCTATAGCCTTAGTACTCATCTTGCAAGTATTTCCCGAAAAAGCGAAATTTAAATACGAATTTCGCAAAGGAGAGCTTTGGCAACACGAAAACCTATATGCCCCTTTTGATTTTCCCTTAAAGAAAACAGAAGAGCAAATAAAAGCCGAAAAACAACAAATAACCAACCAATCTACGGTGTATTACAAGCAAGATACTACCGCTTTTGTGAGTGCTAAGCAAAAGTTTGAACAGAAAAAGTACGCTTATTTCAAACATCTACCCGATGATAAACGAGAACTCTTGCTTAAAAAAGCTGAGGCTTTTTTAGCGGAAAGCTATCGCAATGGAGTGATGCTCAATCAGCCTGCGTTTAGCCCTTCTGAAATCTTCATTATCAAGCATAACAATCAAATAGTAGAAGTACCTGCCGAACGTGTGTTATATCTTCAACAGTTGGCAACAGCTATTAAAAACTATTTCGATACCGCCCCTTATAATGAGTATCACAAAAATTACTACGACCTTTTCTTTGAAATCCTTACTCCTAACCTCGTAATCGACCAAAATTTCACTCAAAAAGCGCTTACTCAAAACCTTAAAGAGATAGTCTATACGCGCGGTTGGGTAAATAAAGGAAAACTCATCATTGCCAAAGGTGAATTGGTAGAGGGCGAAAAACTGAATACCTTGCTGTCGCTCAAAGACGAGTACGAAACCCAAACGTGGAGTCAGAACAACTATAATTGGTCGCTTTTAGGTTATTACACGTTAGTAGCTATGGTATTGCTACTGATGGCGTTATACTTAAAAATATACGAAAATAAATTATATAAAAGCAACCTTAAATTGAGTGTTATTTTACTCAATATGCTCAGTATGATTCTTTTCGTAGGGCTCATTTCAAGGTATTTCCCCGATTATATCTATATTGTCCCCGTAGGAATGATGGTGCTCATTCTCAAGTCGTTTTTCGATTTGCGTACCGTCCTCTTTGTGTATATCAGCACCATACTCATCACAGGCTTTATTGTGCCCAATAGCTTCCAGTTTGTATTCATACAGATTGTGGCTGCTATGGCTATCATTCTCACCCCTAGGGGAATGCACTACCGATTGAGCAATTTTGTATCGGCGGGACTCATCACGGCTGCCTATTTAATTATTTATATTGCTTTCCACACCATTACCGAAGGAACACTCAAAGGGCTCGATATCTCTCTACTTACTCTCTTTATCCTCAATGGTATTGGTATTCTCTTTTCGCAACCCTTTACGTATATCTACGAACGTACTTTTGGCTTAGTTTCCGATGTCTCTCTCTTAGAACTCTCCGATACGAATACCAAGCTCTTGCGTCAGCTTTCCGAAAAAGCTCCAGGCACCTTCCAGCACTCTATGCAAGTGGCTAATCTTGCCGAAGCTGCTGCTGCCGAGATTGGAGCTAATACCCTCTTGGTACGTGTAGGTGCCCTCTATCACGACATCGGTAAGATGGAAAACCCTATTTACTTTACCGAAAACCAAAAAACAAGCCTTAACCCTCACGACCAGCTCACTCCTGAACAAAGCGCTAAGGTGATTATCAAGCACGTAGCCGATGGAGTAGAACTCGCTCATAAAAACAAACTGCCCAAACGCATTATCGATTTTATTAAAACCCATCACGGGCGTAGTCTTACTTATTATTTCTATCGCAAAGCCTTAGACTTAAATCCCGAAGGTACTAAAGAAGAAGACTTCCGTTATCCAGGTCCTATTCCTTTCTCCAAAGAAACCGCTATTCTTATGATGGCTGATTCGGTTGAAGCAGCTACTAAGAGCCTCAAAAATCCTACCTTTGAAGCTCTCAATGAGTTTGTAGACCGTATTATCAAAAAACAATTAGACGATAATCAGTTTGCCAATTCCGATATATCTTTCAAAGAAATCGAAGCTATCAAACGCATATTTAAAAGCAAACTTACCAATATCTATCACGTACGCATCGAATACCCTGAATAAGCCAATGAAGATAATAAAACTACCATCGCTGCTTGGCACTTGTATCTTACTTTTTTTTACGTGGGTAATCTACGGGCAAAACCCTACGGAATACTATTTTAAACGTATTTCCATTGAACACGGTCTCTCTCAATCGGGCGTTACCGCTATTGTACGTGACCATAAGGGAATTTTGTGGATAGGTACTCGTCAGGGTATCAATAGGGTAGACCGTAATCATATCAAAAGGTATACTGAGTCTTACATCTATCATCTTTATGAAGATACCCAGCATAACCTTTGGGCTGTAACCGATAAAGGCGTATGGCAATACGACCCAAATAAAGATACTTTTACCTCTAAAATCCAGCAACAACTCTTCTCTATTTGTGCTACTGAACAAGGGGTTTACTTTGGTGGATATAGTGCTATCTACCAGTATAACTACAAAACTAAAAATATAGGGCGTTTGCCTTTGAGGAAAGAACCTAAAACAAAAGATAAAGAATGCCTCATTACCTATCTATGCCCTGTTGATAATACAACCTTTCTTGTAGGTACTGAAAACGATGGTATTTATAAGTATTCTCTTACCTCAGAACTGTTGAGTTTGTTTATTGAAAATACAAGCCCACTGAGTTCTTTGTATTATGATGCACAACGCAAAGAAGTGTATTATTCTATTTTTCAAAAAGGGCTTTTTCGTGCTACCCTTGCCGGTGAATTGCGCTCGCATTACGATACTCACAATACTCTTTTGTCCAATGATATTATCTTAGATATCAAGCCTTATAAAGGCAATATATGGTTAGCCACCGATGGGGGAGGAGTATCGGTTTTTAGTCCTGAGAAGAACACTTTTTACAATATTCAGCATAGTGCCGGTAATATACATTCCTTGCCGGTCAATTCCATTACAGTGCTTTATGAAGATCCTAATCATAACCTTTGGGCAGGTACAGTGCGCGATGGCGTTTTTCTCTTTAAAGAAACCTATATTAAGACTTATACCGATAGTGCGTTAGGAAGTAGTAATGGGTTAAGTGAACGCGCTGTGATAAGTTTATTCGAAGCTCCCAATGGCATCATATGGATAGGCACCGATGGAGGAGGCATCAATGCTTTTAACCCCAAAACAGAACAATTTGTACATCATACCAATACATATAACGATAAGGTCTCTTCTATAACCTACTTTTCACCTAATGAGTTGTTAGTCTCTCTCTATGGCAAAGGTCTTTTCATATATAATATTCTGAGTCGTTCCTACACTCCTTTCTTGCTCATCGATGAAGCTACTGACCAGCAAGAGTGTCACGCAGGCTTTACTCCCTTTGTATATCACATTGCTAAGGATAAAATACTCATTACAGCTAAAAATACCTATCTGTATAATCTTCAAAACAAAGAGTTTAATAAAATTTCTTTTGCCGAAGGACTTACTCCTAAAAATGCCTTACAACTCAAAGCACAACAAGGTGATGCTTTATTTCTCTCCAAAGGAAATGTACTCTACCAAATGAAGTTATCGGAAGCTAAGATAACACGTTATCTAACCCTTAATGAGGGGTATACTATTAGCGCAGTATGCAATGATAAAGCTCATCACACCCTGTGGATTGCTACTTCCAATGGGTTGTTTAGCTATGCGATACCACAAAAGAAGCTTAGTGCCGTAGGAACCGACAATATGTTCCACCAAATTAGCTATATGCAACTCGATACTGAACAGCGTTTGTGGATTAATGCTTCCAATGTACTGTTTTCTTATCATATTCCCGATAAGAAGATAATGATTTGGGACGATTCTGATGGTTTTCTCCACAACGATGTGCTTACAGGCTATGTACAGTTGTTGCCTTCCCCTTACATCTATATGGGAGGAGTGGGTGGTTTTGTGAAGATAAATAAGAATATTCACACCGAAGAGAGTAGTACTCCTTTACTCTTTTTGCAAAATATAGAATTGAACGGCAAAATATACACCGCTGAAAACTTTCCTAAAGAGGTACCCCCTTATTTCAAAACCTTAAAACTAAATGTAGGATTGAATGAAAAAGATATGTTTAGGCGCATACTCTTCCGTTTTAAGATTAAAAATAACGCCCAAACTTCGGTGATTGAAACTTATGACAATAGTTTAGATATCTCTTTGCTTTCAGTAGGGAAATATCAAGTAGAAGTCGCTTGTATGACTAAAAATGGCTATTGGACGAAAGATACCCCATTGCTCAGCTTCGAAGTGCTTCCTGTGTGGTATCAGCGCACTTCTTTTTTGGTAGGAGTTTCTTTACTTTTGTTGGCTATTATTGCAGGTGTAATGTGGGGTTATCTGCGTCGTAAAAAGCAACAACTCAAATGGCAAATAGCTTTGCATCAGCAGGAACTCAATGAAGATAAAATACAATTCCTCACCAATGTAAGTCACGAATTGCGCACGCCTCTTACCCTCATTTATGCACCGTTAAAGCGTCTGCTGAATCATACCGAGAGTGGTAAACTCACGCGTTCACAGAAAACCCAGTTAGAGAGTGCTTTCCGTCAAGCTACTACTATGAAGAATATCATCAATTGGGTATTAGACTACAACCGTAATACTTCGTTAGAAAATACACTCACCAAAGCCTATACTGATTTGAATCACCTTATCACCGATAGTGCTAAAGATTTTGAACAAGAATTTGAAACAAAGCACATAAGTTTAGAACTACACCTTGATAAAAATCTTCCCCCTGTAGAGTTAGATAGTGCCAAAATAAGGGTAGTCCTTTCTAACCTACTAATGAATGCAGTAAAGTTTAGTAATGAGTATTCTACTATACACATTCGCAGTAGTTATAACGAACAAAAAGTGCGTTTTCAAGTAGAAAATACCGGTATAGGATTGCATAATATTGATATGGATAAGCTCTTTACTCGCTTTGAACAAGGAAAACACAACCAGCGAGGTAGTGGTATAGGGTTGGCTTATTGTAAAGAATTAGTAGAGAAACATCTCGGTACTATTGGGGCTTATCAAGATGAAGAAGAGCAAACGGTTTTTTATGTAGAATTACCTTACTCTCATAGCACTGAGGGCGTCCTTCACAAGTTTGAAGGTGAAGAAGAACAAACTGAAGCCCCAGAGAAGATAGCAGTAACTATGGATACCTCTATGTATTCTGTACTCTTAGTAGATGATAATCCTGATTTTTTAAACTATCTTTATGATGAACTTCGTCCGTTGTTTAAAAGCGTTTTAAAAGCAGTAAATGGTGAGGAAGCTTTGTTGTTATTAAAAACGCATCAGCCCGATATTATCATCAGCGATGTGATGATGCCTGTAATGAATGGTTATCAGTTGTGTAAAGAGGTGAAAGAGCATTTGCAAATCAGTCATATTCCCGTAATATTACTCACTGCTAAAAGTGATACCGAAAGTCAAAAAATAGGCTATAAATTAGGTGCCGATGCTTATCTCTCTAAACCTTTTGATATAGACCTTTTGCTTTCAGTAATAGGTAATTTGCTCAAACAAAAAGAGCTCATCAAGCAACGTTATGAAAAAGAATTATTGATTCCTTCACCTGCACTTACTACTATCAGCAATGCTGACGAAGTGTTTATGATAAAACTTAATGAAATCATCAAAAAGCACTACAATAATATCGACTTAGATGTAACAATGATTTCAGAAGCAATGGCAATGAGTCGTGCTTCGGTGTATAATAAAATGAAACAAATTACAGGCATTGGTATCAGTGAATATATCAATAAGTATCGTATAGAAGTAGCTTGCCAGCTCTTAAAACAAACAGAAAAATCAGTTACTGATATAGCTTTTGAAGTAGGATTTAACTCTTCTAAGTATTTTAGTACAGTTTTTAAACAAGCTACTAAAATAACGCCACGTGATTATAGAGAAGGTATGAAGTGATAAAGAAAAACAAAAAAGAGAGGCTATCTCAAAACTTTTTGAGATAGCCTCTCTAAATATGTAATACTATGAGTTTCTATTTCCAATCTTTTTTCTTAGAGGTCTTACCAATACCTGGGTTAAAGCTATTGGTAGGGTCAAGAGAGTTGTAAAAGTTCTTAAGGTCGTCGTTAGCGTGATATAAATGCCCTACATTGTGTTCTGCAGGATATTGTGCGCCACGAGTGTCTAATATTTTGAGCATCTCTTCTTCTATTTCCTCACAGTTGTAACCTTTCTTAATCACGTAATCTTGATGAAATACGTGGCACATAAAGTGACCATAGTACAATTTGTAAAGTATCTTAGCGTCGAGTTCAGGAGGAAGCTTTTCAAACCAATCTTCATCATTGCGACGCAAAGCGATGTCTAAAGCGACGATATCTTCTACCTCGTCCTCGTGTACTGAACGATAGCGAATAGCTGCTGAAGCCACTGCAAAGCGCAAGAGCATTGCTGCTTGTGCAAGTTTGGCATCACACTCTATATAAGCTCCTTTAGTGCTATCGGAAAATTCTTTTTGCAAATAAGCTCTAGCTTCGTCTACCCCTTTGCCTCCCATTTTTAAAATGAGATGGTGCTCGTATTGGTTGCGGTAATCCCACAATATTTTAGGGAGGTGTTGAGGCATTAGTTTAGAGGTGAATTGCAAGAATTTTTCACTGAAATGGTTGGGCATAAAAGGTAGTTTTTTGGCTACGCGGTCGCCCCACGCTTTGAGAGAAAAGAGCTTGGGTAAGTATTCAGTACCTACATTTTTGATATACCAAAAAGTATCTTTACCGTATTTAGCAGCGATATCAAAGGCGGTACGGTGAATATACTCGCCAGAGATAGGAATTTCTTCGAAAGTACCGAGCATATCACGGCGCAATTTGGTAAGTACCGCTGTGTTGTTAGTACCTATATAGAATACAGCTGTTTTTTTCTCGGCAGGGAAAGTATCCACGCGTACGGCAAAAACTCCTAAACGACCTGCACTACCTGAGGCTTCGTATAAGCGAGCTGGGTCGGCATTGAAGCGAGCAGGCGTATTGGCATTAATCTCACGTACGTGGTTACAATAGTCGTGATCGTGTCCTTTCTTATCAGAAGTGTGAATATCCTTTGCTTGGTATCTACCCTCTTGCAGATTGGTAAGTATTTCCTTAGGAGTACTTCCTAAATCAATACCTAAGTGATTAATAAGTTCTAATTTACCGTTGGCATTGCGTTGGGCATAAAGAGCCATTTCAGTATAAGCAGGACCACGTTGTACTAAAGAACCGCCAGAATTGTTGCACACGCCTCCAATAACTGAAGCCCCAATGCAAGAGGAGCCTATTACTGAATGAGGTTCGCGATTATGGGGTTTTAACTCTTGTTCCAAGTGGTTGAGTGTTGCTCCTGTAAGACATATAGCTTGCTTAGCATCAAGTATAAGCTGGATGTTGTCATTACGCATCGTGTTGATGATTACTACATCGCGGTCGTAATCGTTACCAAAAGGATTAGATCCTCCCGTGATACCTGTATTGGCAGCTTGTGAAATTATAATCACATCAGCTGCTACACAAGCTTCCAGTACTTGCCATTGTTCCCACAAAGTAGCGGGACGCACCACGGCAATTGCATTTCCGGTACCAAAACGATACCCAGTGCGGTAACGTTCAGTTTTTGAAGGGTCGGTAATAACGTACTTTGCACCAACAATGTGGCGCAAGGTTTCTAATAGATTTTGTGTAGTCATTATTTCTTGGATTTATAGTTGAGTGTCAAGCCAAATTGGGGCTGTGTGAGGAAATCGTGTTGAATGAAAGGCTCTACTGTGAGGCGTTCATCTACATTGAATTGTTTGAGATGTGCATCGACATTCGCCTCGATGATATTCAGGGCGTATAAGCCTATCCCTATAAGAATAGAAAGCTCTTTATTACGACGATAGAACTGTATGCCTCGTCTTAATCCATCGGTACTGAGACGCGGTTGTCCACTGGGGGTAGTGCCATAAAATTCATCATCGGTAAATCCTTGTTGACGACGTTTGTAGGCAGTGAGGTAACGATCGTATTCCTTAGAGTTTTGTATGTAGAAGTATATTGGGGTACCGATAGCAATATACACCAAAGGTACTTTCCAATAGCTCTTGTTGTATATCTGACCTAAACCTGGGATAACCGCTGAATAGAAGGCAGCTTTAGCAGGCGAAAGAGGGTCGGTATTCCAAGGAACTTTTTTCATATTGTCTTGCATAACAGCTATCTGCACAGAGTCTGAGGGTGTTTTTACCACTTCCTCTGTATCGTCTTGTGCATACGAAATACCCACTCCCATAAGTAGGGCTATTATCAAAACAATCTTTCTACTCATCCTTTTTGTGTAATAAACTTTGAATACGTTTGAAATCTTCCTCTGAACTAAAAGGAATGGTAAGGCTACCTTTGCCGTTCTTACTCATCTTTACAGTAACTTTAGTACCAAAAAAATGATTAAAACTACTCATATTTTCTTTGATATAAGTAGGTACTTCAGTTTTACTATTGCTTTTAGGGATTTGAATACTTACCACATTAGGAGTTTCGGAGTTTTGCAAGCGGCGCACTAACTCTTCGGTATCACGCACTGATAGGTTATCGGAAATGATACGCTGGTATACTTCTGCTTGTTGTTCAGGGTTTTCTATGGCGATTATTGCACGACCGTGCCCCATAGAAATGAATCCGTCGCGTATGCCTGTTTGAATGATAGGAGCGAGCTTGAGCAAACGCAAATAGTTTGTAATGGTAGAACGTTTCTTGCCCACACGTTTGCTCATTTGGTCTTGAGTGAGATTCACCTGCTCGATGAGCTGTTGGTAAGAAAGAGCAATCTCTATGGGGTCTAAATCTTGGCGCTGGATGTTCTCTACCAAAGCCATTGTGAGTGACTCGTTGTCATCGGCAATGCGAATATAGGCAGGAATGGTTTTCAGTCCAGCTAATTTAGAAGCTCTGAAACGGCGTTCGCCCGAAATGAGCTGATATTTGTTTTCTCCGTCGAGTTTGCGTACAGTGATAGGTTGCACTACCCCTAATTCCTCAATAGAGGAAGCAAGCCCTTGTAGCTCTTCTTCATTAAAAGAAGTACGAGGCTGAAAAGGGTTCGTTTCTATTAGGTCGAGTTCAAGTTCTATGATATTTCCTACAATCTTATCGGCATTTTTATCTTTGATAGAATTAATAGCCACTTCGGGACTATTGCCAAAAATAGCTGAAATACCTCTCCCCAAGGCAGGTTTTTTAGCAGGTTTTGTCATTATACAGTTTTGTTTTTATCTATAATTTCTTGAGCTAAGTTGATGTGATTGGTAGCTCCTTTGCTGGTAGCATCGTAGTTGATGATGGTTTCACCAAAACTAGGTGCTTCACTAAGGCGTACATTACGCTGGATAATGGTTTTGAATACCATATCGCTGAAGTGTTTTTGTACCTCTTCTACTACTTGGTTAGACAAACGTAAGCGCGCATCGTACATAGTGAGTAATAAGCCTTCGATATCCAAATTGGGATTGAAGGTTTTTTGTACACTTTTAATAGTATTGAGAAGTTTACCCAACCCTTCCAAAGCGAAATACTCACACTGGATAGGTATAATCACCGAGTTAGCTGCTGTAAGAGCATTCAGGGTGATAAGTCCCAACGAGGGGGCACAGTCTATCAAAATGTAATCGTATTGGTCTTTGATAGGCTCTAAGGCTTTTTTGAGCATATATTCTCGTTGTTCTTTGTCTACGAGCTCAATCTCAATAGCCACTAAGTTGATGTGAGCAGCAATAAGGTCGAGATTAGGAGAGCTGGTGTGAACAATCATATCTTTAGCCTCCATAGTGTGTTCCAAAAGCTCGTAAGTACCGTGCTCAATAGAATCTACATCAATACCTATGCCAGAAGTAGCATTTGCCTGCGGGTCGGCATCGATAAGTAATACTTTTTTCTCCAATACGCCCAATGCGGCGGCTAAGTTCACGGAAGTAGTGGTTTTACCTACTCCTCCTTTTTGGTTTGCAATAGCTATTATTTTACCCATAGATTTATATTTTAAAAGTTAAACGGAAGCTCTTGTTTGGCTACTTCAGCCAAGGTAGCTTCATTTTTATCGGTAGCACTCTTAATGGATTTGTTTAAGGTAACTATCCAAAAGTCCTTGATTTCTTGGAGTTTGTCCACCATATCTATCATATTTTCAAACATAATATTTTATTCTTTCAGAGGGCAAAAGTACAACTTTTTTTGAAACGTCACACAAAAAATACAATCAATAATTGTGCTACCATTATTCGCAAGAATGTAGTAAGCGGATATACACTTGCATAAGTGAGTGCGGGAATTTCGGAGTTCGACATATCATTAGCGAAAGCCAAAGCTGGCGGGTCGGTTGAAGCTCCAGAGAGTAATCCGCAGATACCCAAATAATCTAATTTTCCTCTAAAACGAGCTACTAAAGAGGTAATAATAAGTGGTATAAGAGTAATGAGTGCTCCTAAACACATCCAGTACAAGCCTTGTCCGTGCAAAATAGTTTCTATAAAAGTAGCTCCTGCGTCTAAGCCCACACTAGCAAGGAAGAGCACAATACCTATCTCTCGTACCATCAGGTTGGCACTTTGCGATACGTAGTGAGTTACTGAGAATTTACCGCCATAACGGCTGATGAGAATGGCAACAATCAGAGGGCCTCCTGCTAACCCTAATTTTACAGGTACAGGTATGCCAGGGATAGCAAACGGAATGCTTCCTAATAATACACCAAGAGTAATCCCCATAAAGAGCTCGGCTATGTGAGGGGTTTGCATACGTCGTTTAGAATTACCGAACTCTTTGCTTACAAGTTGTATGTGCGATTCATCGCCTATTACAGTAATGGTATCACCAAACTGTAATTTTGTATCGGCAGCAGGCACGAACTCAATACCTGCACGATATACACGAGTGATAGTTACTCCAAAACGTTTGCGAACATCGAGCTCTGCAAGAGTTTTGGTAAAAATAGCACGTTGGGTAACGTTGATACGGCGTGAAGTATAGCGCATATCTTTTACATCAGGAAAATAATCCAAAATGGAAACGCTGTCACCTATTAGGGTCAAAAACTTCTCATTTTCTTTTTGGTTAGCTACTATCAGTACGATGTCGCCTTCTTCTATCAGTGTGTCGGCACTAGCTAATATAATCTCTCCTTTTCTACACATACGTGAGATGGTAAAGTCGAAATCAAGAGTTTGTTTGATAACGCTCAATTTTTTACCAAAGAGGGCAGGATTGCTTACTTTTATCGCGAATCGATTGATCACTACTTGGTCTTTAGAGTGACGTACAGAATTTAAACGCTTTTCGACATCTAAATTCACTTTTAAGAAGGCTTTGAGTCCTAACATTACCAAGATAATCCCTAACACCCCAAAAGGATAAGCAACAGCATAGGCGGTCGAGAGGTTCGGCATTGTAGTTGGGTCGCCTTTAAATACATCTTCTAAAGTAGCTTGAGCGGCTCCTAACCCTGGGGTATTGGTTACGGCACCTGACATTATACCTACCAAAGTACCCATATCGGTTTGGGTGATGTAGTGGATAGCAATTACAGTAAGTACACAACTCACAATAGAGAGCACTGCCAAGAGATTGAATTTGATGCCTTCTTTTTGGAAGGAGGCAAAAAAGCCAGGGCCTACTTGTAGTCCGATAGTGTAGACGAACAGAATCAATCCGAACTCTTTTACAAAATGTTGAATATGGGGGTTTACAGTGAATCCTAATTCGGCCATAGCGATACCTGCGAAAAGTACCCAAGCAATACCAAATGAGATGCCAAATATTTTAATTTTTCCTAAAGCAACTCCTACTGCGATGACCACGCTATACACTATCACAGTGTAAGCCACACTCTCGTGGTTAGTCATCAAGTTCCAAAGCCATTCCATTTAATGTCTAATGATTAATGTTTAGTGTTTAATGATTAATTAAGCCCCCGACCTCCGAAGAGGGACAATCCACAAATACAAGTGTTTGTAAGGGAACTGTTTTTATATAGATTTAAGAGAAACTTTGCCAAAGGAGCGAGCTACACGGGCAGAAAACTTTGGCAAAGTTAAAATTTTATTTATTATCCTAAGAATGGATAACGATAGTCTACTGGTGGTACAAAAGTTTCTTTGATAAGGCGTGGCGATACCCAACGCAATAGGTTTTGGGCAGACCCAGCTTTGTCGTTAGTACCTGAGGCGCGTGCACCACCGAAAGGTTGTTGCCCCACTACGGCTCCTGTAGGTTTATCGTTGATATAGAAATTACCCGCTGCGTTTTCGAGTACTTTTACTGCTTCGTCTAACGCATAACGACAAGTACCAAATACAGCTCCTGTGAGTGCATAAACTGAAGTTTCATCAACGAGTTTCAAGGTTTCTTCCCATTTAGAGTCATCATATACATACACAGTTACTATAGGTCCGAAAAGTTCGGTTTCCATAGTGGTGTAATGTGGATTGGTGGTAACAATCACAGTAGGTTCTATAAAGTATCCTTTGCTTTTATCATATCCACCACCTACAAATATCTCGGCATCTTTGTCTTTTTTAGCTTGGTCTATATATTTAGCTAATTTATCGAAGGAATGTTCGTGAATTACCGCAGTGATGAAGTTCTCAAAGTTTTCAGGAGAACCCATTTTGAAAGATAAGACATCTTTTTTTACCAATTTCAGCGTTTCGTCAGCCTTCGATTTAGGTAAGTACACGCGAGAAGCAGCACTACATTTTTGTCCTTGATATTCAAAAGCTCCACGAGTAATAGCCGTAGCTACTTGTTTGGGGCAAGCACTTGGGTGAGCGATGATAAAGTCTTTACCACCTGTTTCACCTACAATTTTAGGATAAGAGCGATAGAGGTGAATATTGTTACCTATCTTTTTCCAAATATCTTGGAATACTTCGGTAGAGCCTGTAAAATGAATACCTGCAAAATGAGGGCTTGCTAAAACAGTATCGGTAATCATAGCTGCATCGCCGTGCAATACGTTGATAACGCCATCGGGTAAACCTGCTTTTCTGAGGACTTCTACTATCATTTCAGCGGAAAATATTTGTGAAGTACTTGGCTTCCAAATGACTACATTTCCCATAAGGGCAGCACTGGTAGGGAGATTGCCTGAGATAGCTGTGAAGTTAAAAGGCGTTACAGCATATACAAAACCTTCCAACGGACGGTATTCTACACGATTCCATACGCCTTCGGAAGAGTTAGGTTGGTCGTTATAAATATTAGCCATAAATTGCACATTGAAGCGCAAGAAGTCGATAAGCTCGCAAGCAGAATCTATTTCGGCTTGGTGTACGGTTTTAGACTGTGCTATCATAGTAGCAGCGTTCATTTTAGCACGATAAGGACCTGCAATGAGGTCGGCAGCTTTTAAAAAGATAGCAGCGCGTTCTTCCCACGCAAGGTTAGCCCACTGAGTACGCGCCTTTAGCGCTGCTTCAATGGCTTTTTGCACGTGTTCTTTGCTCGCTTTGTGGTAAACACCTAATGAGTGCTTATGGTCGTGAGGGGAATGCATTTCACCTGTCTGACCTGTACGTACGGCTTCACCTCCAATATAGAGAGGAGCATCTACTTTGGTATTCCACAATTCTTTATAGGCTTGTAGTACAGACTCACGCTCAGTACTTCCTGGCGCATAACTTTTTACGGGTTCGTTGGTAGCTTTAGGAACCTTAAAAAATCCTTTTCCCATAGTATAGTTGTTTTTAGTTGTTGATACAATTCGAAAATTTCGGCTAAATTACAACAATTATTTGAATGTGCAAATTTTGATGAGATAATTTCTCAATTTGGGTGAAAGATAAAAGGTAGAGAGTAAAAGGTGTGTTATAACTTCGTACAATTGTTTTAACTCGTTTGATAACTTTTTATGCTGTGAGCAAGTTGAGATATTTTTAAGAAAAGTAAAGAGAGAAAAATATTTTGAGGAGGAAAATGTATCTGAATATCAATGTTTATTTGAAGAAAGAGCAAAGCTAAGACGAACAAAAGACGAACAATGAACGGTGCAAAACACACGGACAGATATAGAATGAACGGAGGGTAATAGGAGTAAAACGAGTATAAACTGGTTTTATTAGCTTTACTTATTGTTTAAAAAAGAGACTGTTCTTTTTTAAGGAACAGTCTCTTTTATTATTGCTAAGTGATATGCACAAAATTATAAAAAGGTACCACTGCTTTCACCGCCTAGGTCTGAAGCTATAATGTCATCTTGGTCTTTGATAATTTCCTCTCTCGTAACACCAAACTCGCGTACGGCGTCTTCTACTAGCTTGTCTTCTGCTAAAAGATCGGTGTAGATATGTATAGGTATTTTTACCTCCATTATTTTGTTGGTAGGCATTGTGTTATAAGCTAAGTCAGTAGGTTTGGTAGCGAAATAGCCTAATACAATTTGCAAGTCAAAGTTTACGTAGGATCTTTTGATTTCAAAGAAACCTTTTAACCCTATCTGTTCTTTTCTAAGCTCCCCTTTAGGGGCATTAGGGTTTTTATCAAAACCACCGCCTTTGATGTACAACTCTTCAGGATTAGTATCACGATATTTGTATCGCAAGGCTTCTGCTTGGGTAGGCACTGTAGTATTGCTGGCTACTGCTTTGAAATTATTGGCAATAAAGAAGAATTGATAGTGATTGGGAGCCTCACCTGTACTCAATAGCGAATTTACACGTTTGCCATTTTTATCATAGAAAATAAGTTCGACCCCTGAGAGTGATATTCCAGCTTGGTCATTAGTTCCTTTCCAACGAATTGCTGTAGGGTTATCGGTAGCAGGAGTAATAACTCCATTTTTATTCTCAAAATAGAAATGTTGTACTGTTTTGAGATATTTCACAGGGTAATCGGGGTCTCCGTGAAAATAGCCGTGAGAGTGCCCTTTGGTAAAGCGCACTTCTAATTTACTCCATGTAGCTACAAACGCTTCAGTAGTAGAGGTAGTAGTTTCAGTGGTAGTGGAAGTTTGTGTAGCGGGAGGCGTTACTTTTTCATCATCTTTGTTACAAGAAAAAGAAATAAAAGTAACAAATACTGATAGCGATGTGATTTTTAAAAAGTCGTATATATTTTTCATCGTTTTTTAATATTAAAAGGTTAAATTTAAGGAATGATTTGAATAGGTAGTGTCATATCAGAATCTAAAGTGAAGGCTTCAGAATACTCCACTACGTTGTATGGACGCTCTTCTTGAGTTTTAGGGTTGAGCTTATTAGCAATAAGAAAGTGTGCTAACTTGATGCGCAACTTGTAATCACCTGCGGTAGCCTCGTCTTTAATGTGAAAGACGCCTTTTAGTCCAATAGGGTCGCGTTGCTTAGGGTTGGTTTTATCCCAAGTGCGCAAGCGCAATTTCACCCCTTGTGTGCCGTAAGTACCATTTTCGGGGTCGGTATCCTGATATACATAGCTTACCGCTTTGTTCATAGCCGTTACCATAGCGGTTCTTCCCGTTTCATCTTTAGGATACTCTCCTTGAAATAACTGAAAGAAGTGCTGATGAATAGGAGCCATTTTGGCACTTACAAACTCGTGGTTCATACGAGCTCCATTGTTGTAATAGACAATCTCGAAACGGTATTCGTGTCCCACTTGCCATTTTATAGGCTCGGTGATGTCATACACTATTCCTTTAGCTGATTTGTTGGCGGTACGCTCTTGCACCTCGTTAGTTCCTAAATTGGTAATGATAAACTGCACTTTGTCGGGCATATCGTGCCCTCTGTCTTTGGTTTCATCGGTTGGAGGAGTGGGTTTAGTGTTGTCTTTACTACAACTGCCCATTGTAAAACATACTAATGCTATTAGACTAATAGCTTTTAAATAATAAGATATCTTTTTCATTTTAATAGTGTTTAAAAATTGTAATTTATTCTTAAATATACATTCCTACCCAAATCGTGGGCATAATACCTAAAACGATTGGTGTATTCCTTATATTCGGTGTTAAAAAGGTTTTCGGCGGATAACCTTATGTCCAAGGTTTGGCGTTTGCCTATATCCAAAGTACCTCCTATGCTCGCCTCGAAAAGGTGATAAGCATCGGGTGTAGTAGGCACTAACTCTTGTGAGGGCTCAAAGCGTGTTTGCTTGGCTACAAAAGTATGCCCTATGCTAGCACTCATACGGCTCAATAAACTGTTGCGGTGCGTTTTGTTATATTCTAGCGACTGACTCAAACGAGGAGCAGGGATAAACGGAAAGTAACGTCCCGTCTTCACTTCGTTAGCCCATACTACTGAGGCTTTCAAATGGTAGTCTAAACTTGTAGGATTGCCTACTTGTGCTACTCTGTTTTTGTTTAACAAACGAACAGTAGCATCGAGGTCAGCGCCTCTAAAAAATGCATTGGCTTGGGTGTACTGAAAGATAGGATACACGCCTGAAAAGAGGGTTTGCACTTCGCCGGTAGGATAATCGTAAATGTAATTCTTAATATATTGGATATAAAGGTCGAGATTTACATTCCAACGTTTATTCTCATTGTTTAGCAAAAGAGAGGTAACCCACTTCACTCCTGTTTCTGATTCGAGCTTATCGTCACCTAAATCATAAGTGCCTGCGCCGTGATGAAGTCCGCTACTGTACAGTTCGTTCACCTGAGGAGCACGCCACGCCACGCCTATGTTAGATTTCAGTTGTGAAACTCGCGAGAGAGGCATTGTTCCTCCTAAGGTATAGGTGAAATTATGGAAGTTGTGTTCGCCTCCGTAACGCTGTGAGTACATATCGTAACCATCGGCATTGAGGTACTTATAGTCGTAACGCACACCTGCTTCTAATAACCAAGCATCTCGCTGAAAACGTTGTATTGCAAAAGCTCCATAACTAAGCGAGGCATAGTTAGGGATTACAGGTACTACCCCCGTACCGGGTTGGTTGTAGTTGTCCTGCTTGTTGAAACTACCCCCTATGGTACTCTTCCATTTGCTGTAAGCGTTTTCCCAATACACATCGAGTGCGTGCGTAGTGAGCTCCATATTTAAGGCTGGGATGCGGGTTCTGTCCATTCGGCGAACACTGAACTCCTGACGAATATCTTTCTGAAAAGCGTATTGTGCGGTGAGTTTTCCTCCGAAGGGCAAGAAATAGAACGCTTTACCTTTTAACAGGTGGTGCACTACTTTTTGCTTGGGTGCATTGATGCTATACGAAAACGGATAAGTGGTAAGCGGTCTTCCAATTTCGAACCGAGCGAGCAAATCGTCTAAATTCCCAATATGCGAACCGTAGAATACACTGCTTTCGTTCTCATACCTACTGTAAAATATTTCAGCAGTACCTTTTTCCTTCTGAACGCCTGTCGCTACTGAGAAATTGGCTTCACGAGCAGCAGTGTTATTCAGTAGGTAATTAGCTGTACTGATGTCGCCTGAACGTTTTAAAGTTCCTTGTACACGCCACGCCCAAGAAGGTAACTCGGGGACTGAACTTTCGACTTTTAACGTAGTACTCAATTTGCGTCCGTTAGAGCCAAACGAAGAAGCTAAGTTGGCGTGCAGACCGTCGCTATAAGGGAGTTTTTTTTGTTCTATGAGAATCACTCCACCTAAGGCATCAGAGCCATAACGCACCGATTCAGCACCTTTTACCACCGTTATTTGGTCGGCTACCAAAGGGTCGATTTCGGGAGCGTGGTCGGCACCCCATTGTTGTCCTTCTTGGCGCACTTCGTTGTTGAGTATCAAGATACGATTGCTGTGCAAGCCGTGAATTACCGGTTTGGCAATAGTTGCGCCTGTTTGTATCATTGATACTCCCGATATAGAGGTGAGCACTTTGGCTAAATCGTCGCCTTGTTTGTCTATCAAGCTATTTCTTTTGAGCGAAATGGATATGATAGATGGAGTTAAGCCTCTCACATACTGCTGAGTTGTATGCCCTGATACGGTGGTCCCTTCGAGTACGCTCACTGCTTCTTTCATTACAATCACAAGAGGTTGTGAGTGTGGAATGATGACAGTACTTTCGTAATCGTGATAGCCTAAATAGGTTACTTTGATAGGGTAAGAGCCCTTGCTGAGTTTTTTTATCGTTACCTTCCCATCGGCATCGCTTATAAAGTGCTTTCCAACGAAATGCACTACCGCATTGCCTAAGGGTAGTTTTTGAGTGTCTTCTATTTGCAGTTGCAAGGTTTCTTGCGCATATAGCGAGAATGCACAACTGAGTAGCAGAAGACTGAATATCTTTTGCATAAAATCAATTTGAAAATTTTTGGAATTTGAAAATTAGCAAGCTGGGTAAGAAGAGGAATGACTCCTCTCTTGCTAATTTACTAATTAACTCATCAGCTAATTACATCGGAGGACCTCTTGAAAAGATAGTAAAGGCGTTTTGAGTAAAGCCTTTTTCGATAAAGAAGAATACTGCTGTTGCACTTTGCTCTAAGAATTGATAGATAAAAAATGAAGGAGCAAAGAATTGATGCAGTTGTACAAAAATACAATCGTGATGAGCGTCTACCGCTGAAAGGTGAGCGTTGTGATGACACTTATCGCCGGTAGCTATGGCGCATAACTCTTCCTGAGTGTGGTGATTATGAAAGAATTCACCCACCGGAAAAGCTACTTTCAGCATACAAAACAGTAGCAGAAAGGCGAAGATGCGCGTGTGTAA
Source organism: Capnocytophaga sp. oral taxon 380 str. F0488 (assembly GCF_000318255.2). Classification (NCBI taxonomy): domain Bacteria; kingdom Pseudomonadati; phylum Bacteroidota; class Flavobacteriia; order Flavobacteriales; family Flavobacteriaceae; genus Capnocytophaga; species Capnocytophaga sp. oral taxon 380. The sequence goes on along the minus strand of NZ_KB291196.1, from coordinate 25,059 downwards.
CGATTGTCTTTTCATAGTTTTCAAGATGCAAAATTACAAAATAATTATGAATTGCAAAAAAAAATGTCAATAATACTGATAATACCAGAAATGCCAATAATGCCAAAGTGTATATCGCAAAAATGACGTATAGGAGTATTCGGAAGATATCGGAGAAGTTCGGAAGAGGAGAGGGAGGGTTTTTGATGAA
>NZ_KB291196.1:12852-24849 GCF_000318255.2 Capnocytophaga sp. oral taxon 380 str. F0488 | reverse complement strand
CGATTGGTATAGAAGGGGTGTATAAGTATTTGAAAGTGAGTGGTTAAAAGATGAGAAAAAGAGGTGATTTTGAGGGAAACAAAACGAAGTGAAACGGAAGTGAGGAGATGGTTGAGATATATGAAAACCATATTTGAACGATATGTGTGAATAATTTTGTATATTTGCCGAAAATTAGAATGTATGATAAAACTTATTGTAACGGATATTGATGGTACTTTGGTGAATAATCAGAAGGAAGTACCTGAGAGTTTTTGGGAAGTTTTTAAGGAGATACGAGCCCGTGGAATTAATTTTTGCGTGGCGAGTGGACGACAGATACAGAGTTTGCACGAGCTTTTTGCACCTATTAAAGACGAGATAGCTTTTGCTCCTGATAACGGAGCTTCGCTAATATACAAAGGGGAGACGCTTTTTGAAAACCCTTTGAACCCTAATGGTATTCGCCCTATATTGGAAACTTGTGAACAGATTGGGCAAATAGGGGTAGCGCTTTGTGGGAGAGAGAATGCCTACATTAAGACGGATAGTGTTACTATTTTTGATGAAATAGCCAGACATTATCCCGCTCATACAAAGGTGAAGAACTTTTCGGAAGTGAATGATGACATCTTTAAAATAACTATTTGTGATGAAGGAATTTCAAGGATTAATAGCTATCCTCTTTTGAAAAAGTATGAGAATGATTTTAATGTGGTGGTCTCAGGTGAGATATGGCTTGATATTACCCGAAGTGATGTGAATAAAGGGGTAGCGGTAAGACGTCTGCAAGAGAAATTAGGGGTCTTGCCATCGGAAACAGTGGTTTTTGGAGACCATATGAACGATGTGGAAATGATACAAACCGCTGAGATGAGTTACGCGATGAAGAATGCCCAAGAGGCTTTGAAAGCTATTGCTAATTACGTGACTGAATACGATAATAACGAGGCGGGGGTAGTGAAAACTATTCAGCATTTGATAAATTAAAAGAAGAATAGCAGAAAAGAAGGAGTACAAAACTCATAAAAAAATAAGAAAGGTTACCTGTTGATTTTCAGTAGGTAATATTCTTTTTTAGGAGAAAACTTTAAAATTGAAGGTAAAAAAATAATACAAAAGGCATATAAGATACAATTATCTTTTATATCTTTGCACCCAGAAATTACAAAAACACTAATATATTTTATTTATGACAGCTAAGAAATTATGGATTTGGCTTGGGGCAACAGTGGCTGCTTCATTCCTTGTGCTGATTCTCTTCGGTGTAGAAATATACCGTACAGCACCTCCTTTCCCCGAAAAGATTGTAACGACCAATGGGGAAGTGCTCTATGAAGGGCAAGACATTAAAGATGGTCAGAATGTTTGGCAATCGATGGGCGGTCAAACCGTAGGTAGTATCTGGGGACACGGTGCTTATATAGCACCCGACTGGAATGCTGATTATCTACACCGCGAATCGGTATTGCTATTAGAGCTTTTTGCTCAGAAAGACGGTAAGGTGTACAAAGACCTGCCTGAAGATGAGCAAGCGAAGTACCAAGTGCAGTTGCGCAAAGAGTTGCGTACGAACACCTTTAACCAAGAAACAGGTGTGATTACCTTCTCGCCAGAGCGTGCTCAGGTGGCTAAAGAGTTGGCTACGTATTACACCAAACTCTTTATGGACGACCCTTCGCTAAGTGAAACGCGCACTCATTATGCGATTCCGAAGAATGCTATCAAAGACCCTGTGCGTATGCAACAGATGAATGCATTCTTTACGTGGACTTCTTGGGTATGTAGCACTAATCGTCCTAATAGCGATGTAACCTATACCAATAACTGGCCTTACGACCCTGTGATAGGCAATCACCCTTCGACTTCACTACAAATGTGGTCAGGATTTAGTGTACTGATGTTGCTTTTTGGGGTGGGACTCTTGGTGTATTATCACGCAAGCAACAAAGAGGAAGAAGAAAATGAACATCTTCCTGCGGAAGACCCAATGCGCGGTATGAAACCTACACCTTCAATGAAAGCTACCCTTAAATACATTTGGATAGTATCGTTACTTATCTTGGTACAGATGGTGGCAGGGGTGATTACAGCGCACTATGGTGTAGAAGGGGGAGGTTTCTTTGGTATTCCGCTTGATATGATATTTCCACAGGCTATTTCGCGTAGCTGGCACGTACAGTTGGCTATTTTCTGGATAGCAACCTCTTGGCTGGCTACAGGGCTTTACATAGCTCCTGCGGTATCAGGGCACGAGCCTAAATATCAAAAATTGGGGGTAAATATACTCTTTATCGCCCTACTGATAGTAGTGTTAGGTTCTTTGGCAGGACAATGGTTTGGCGTGATGCAAAAATTGGGCTTAGTAGAAAACTTCTATTTTGGACATCAAGGTTATGAATATCTAGAATTGGGTCGTTTTTGGCAAATACTATTGCTTGTAGGCTTATTCTTGTGGTTGTTCTTGATGGTAAGAGCTTTATTGCCTGCTTTGCGTAAAAAAGACGAAAACCGCCATTTGCTATTGCTTTTTGTGTTAGCCTCTATTGCTATTGCGGCTTTCTATGGAGCAGGCTTGATGTACGGTCGCCAAACACATATGGCTATTGCCGAATATTGGCGTTGGTGGGTAGTTCACCTTTGGGTAGAAGGCTTCTTTGAAGTATTTGCTACCGTAGTGGCTGCTTTCTTGTTCTCACGTATGGGCTTGTTACGCTTGAAAGTGGCGAGTGCCTCAGTATTGTTCTCTACTATTGTATTCTTAGCAGGGGGTATATTGGGTACATTCCACCACTTGTATTTTAGTGCTACCCCTACGGGTGTATTAGCCTTAGGAGCTACTTTTAGTGCTTTGGAGATTGTGCCTTTGGTACTCATAGGATATGAGGCTTATCACAACTACAAGATTTCTAAATCTACTGAGTGGATAAAAGCCTACAAATGGCCTATCTATTGCTTTATTGCGATGTGTTTCTGGAACTTCCTTGGGGCAGGTATCTTTGGTTTTGCCATTAACCCGCCTATTGCCTTGTACTACATTCAAGGATTGAACACTACGGCAGTTCACGGACACGCCGCCCTCTTTGGGGTATATGGTATCCTTGGTATAGGTCTCATCTTGTTTGTACTTCGCGGTCTATACCCCGATCGCCACTGGAATAACAAAATTCTTGGTTGGGCATTCTGGTTGATAAATATAGGGTTGCTTGTGATGTTGGTAGGAAGCTTACTTCCTATAGGTATTATGCAAGCAGTAGAAGCTATTCAAAACGGCTATTGGTCAGCGCGTTCTGAGGAGTTTATGCACACTGATTTGATGCAAACCATACGTTGGTTACGCATTCCAGGTGATATACTCTTAGCAATAGGTGAATTGCTATTGGTATACTTCATCATTGGACTTAAAACCGGTTGGTCATTAAGAGACAAGCGATAATTTACAAAATAAACCTGAAAAAGCCAAAGGGCTGTCCTCAAAGGAGGACAGCCCTTTGGCTTTTTTTTGGATATAAAAAAGAGCAAATCATAAGCCGGATTCTGTACCTACCCTTGCTGAGCAGGTGCTTATCATTTATCTCGGTTAATGATTGCTCATTAGCTCTAACCGCCTACCCTCCAACATCGGGCGAGCAACCCTCAAACGCTGGTTTACGCGACGTTGCACCTCATAGAGTTTACCTGATTTCACTATGGCATTACCCATACATTCTTTCTGTTGCACTTGTCCTCGCCTCACGGCGGACGGGTGTTACCCGCTATGATGCTCTGTGGTGTCCAGACTTTCCTCTACTTTCGTAGCGATAAGCTGATTTGCTCTTTTAATCTTTATTAGTAGTCTCCTAAAGTTTCAGGATTCTGTGCTAAGCCTTTGGCTAATTGCTCGTCGTTAGGAGCTTTGCCATGCCAAGCGTGAGTGCCCATCATAAAGTCTACCCCATTACCCATTTCGGTATGGAGTAAGATACATACAGGTTTGCCTTTGCCGGTTAAAGCTTTTGCATCTGCCAATCCTTTTAAGATAGAAGCGATATCGTTACCCTTTTCAATATCGATTACTTGCCAACCAAAGGCTTCCCATTTGGCGCGAAGGTTGCCCAAAGGCATTACTTTATCGGTAGGTCCATCAATCTGTTTGTGGTTGTAATCTACAGTAGCGATGAGGTTGTCCACTCCTTTACCCCCGGCGTACATTGCCGCTTCCCATATTTGCCCTTCTTGCAGTTCACCATCGCCGTGGAGGGTATACACCAAGTGGTTATCGCCGTTGAGTTTTTTAGCCAAAGCTACTCCAATCGCTACTGAAAGCCCTTGTCCCAATGAACCCGAAGCCACGCGTACACCTTCTAACCCTTCGTGAGGGGTGGGGTGACCTTGTAAGCGAGAATTGAGCAAGCGAAAAGTGTTCAGTTCACTTACTGGAAAGAACCCACGTCGTGCTAATACACTGTAAAACACTGGCGATATATGTCCGTTAGAGAGGAAGAACAAGTCCTCGTTTTTACCTTCCATAGAGAAAGGTAGTTTGATGTCCATTACCTCGTTGTAGAGGCATACAAGAAATTCAGCGCAACCCAAAGAGCCCCCTGGGTGACCTGAATTTACATTGTGAACCATTCTGAGGATATCTCTACGCACCTGCGTAGTAAGGTCGGTAAGTTGTTGGATATTCATTATATTTCTTCTGTTTTACGTTTTTAATACCGCAAAGGTACAATTTTTAAAGACAAAAGCAACAACGGAAGGATAATAAATTTTATTTCTTCATATAATGAGCTTTCTTATACATTATCTTTGAAAGTAGGAAAGAGGGCATATATGAGAGGAAGCGCATTAACCATTTCATCCGTTTTGGGAATAAAAGCAACGCTTTCTTTTCAGTAATAGCTTGCGTGATTTCGCTCACGGCTTGGGCTTCGGTTACAAGAAAAGGTTTCTTAGAGAGGTCGTTGTGGTTGAGGTCGCGTAGTTTTTGGGTATTTACATAGCCTGGAGCAATGGTAGTAATTGCGATTCCATATGGACGCAAAGCACGGCGATAAGCATCGGCTATTTGTATCACACTACGCTTGGTCTTGGTGTATAGGCTTGACTCGGGGTAGTCTAAAATACCTGAAATAGAAGCGAGTAAGACTATTTGTCCGCCTGTGTGGCACATTGCTTTTCGTCCAACCTCTAAGCAGTTCACGGCTCCCATAATATTGGTTTGAAGCATTGCCACAGCCTCTTCATAGCTAATATCATCTGCTACATCTTCAGCATAACTACCTGCACAATTGATGAGCAACGACAAAGTCCTTTTACCTACGAATTGCTGTATAACGTTTTGTAATTGCACTATATTGGTTACATCGGCTTGGTACTTCTCAAAACGCGATTCATCAGCGAGCTTTTGCAAATCTCTTCCACATACACCTACGCGATTGCCTTGTAGGTGATAATAGCTCGCCAATGCTAACCCTATGCCTGAGGTGCCTCCTATGATAAATACATTCATTGTTTAAAAGCGTTTATTGTAGTTTGATAACCGTAGTCCCATTGTCTTTCTATTTGTTCACGATAGTGAGCGTAGTTTTTTGGAAAGTGAATACCTACCGCACATCGTTTCCAGTTGATATACTTCTCTGAGTAAAATCCTTTTAAGACCATAGTAGTATCGCGGGTATTGATGAGCCGAGCGGGATATTGTGCTACTTCGTCTAAACGCTCGTTGCCACTAAAACCTAAAACTGCACGCACTAACGCTTCTTCAGTAGAACTATAAGGCTGTTTTTCCTCTCTTATCACTTCTTGCGAAAGAGTATTTGCTAATTCTATAGGTAGTAAATCTATTGCGCCTCCTGCAAACATATCATCTGCTATATTCACGGGAGCTACGTAGAACATATCAGAAACTGAAATGCGGGCAGCAGTGAGCATTGGTATCTCTGTTTTAAGGAGAATATCTTTAGCAACTGCCGATTGTAAATAGTTATCAGAAGAGATTTGAATGGCTTGCAGATTTATATGTCTTGCAGTTTCTGTATCGGTAAAGAGTACTTTTTGGTAAAGCTTACGAGCCCCTCTCCGTTTGCCACATTCATCAGGAGTGAATAACATTTTAGAACCGACAATAATAGTAGGTAGGGTAGAGGAGAAGCGCACTTTGGCGAGACTCGGTAATAGATTAGAAAGGTCTTGTGCCATTGTTACCAAATAGCGATGATACACATCTTCAATATAAGGAGCTTGCCTCTTGTCGTATTGTTTTTTAAGAGCTAAAAAGCCTATACGGTATAATTGACTATAAGGGGTGAGAGAAAGACTCTTGATGAAGTTATAAAATTCTTCGGATTGCAGGTAGGCTTTGCGAGCAGTATGTGTAGGAAAAGCGTTGATGATTAGAGTTGCAAAAGCACCTCCACAAGAGGCTATCAGTAGCGAAGGAGTTTTGCCTAAATCATCTAAAGCATTGTACATACCGCCATAAAGGGCAAAACGTGTACCTCCTCCTGAGAAGACTAAGGAGCGATGGAATGTTTTCACTGTACCCATAGAAAGAACCATATACTGTTAAACAAAAGGCTATCCATACGGTCTAAAAGTCCGCCGTGACCAGGAATAAGGTTGCCAGTATCCTTTACGCCTGCTTTGCGTTTGAGAAAGGAAATACATACATCACCCCAAAAACCGAAAAAGCTAATAGTTACTCCTAAGAGCAACCACGTGTGAAGGGACGCTTGCAAACCGAGCACATACGCCAAACACACGCTTACTAAAGGTGTGAGTAAAATTCCTCCTACGCAACCTGCTATAGTTTTATTTGGACTCACCTCGGGCAGTATCTTTTGCTTGCCAAAGCATTTACCTGATAAGTATTGAAACACGTCGTTCAGTTCGGTGGAAACAACCAAAAAGATAAGCCATAGCAAGCCGTTAGGTACTGAAAACAAAAAAAACAAATGTGGATAAGCAAATAGAACGATACCCAAAGAGAGGGATATATAAGATGCTTCGTTTTTGGCTACAAAGAAAGTTCCTAAAACTGAAATAATGAGCAGAACTATAGCCCCTAATAAATAAATTTGATAATGAGGAAAACAGAAAAGTAAAACGCCTTGTAGTATAGCAATAACAATAGGTAAATAACGGGTATTGAAAGAAAAGAGCCGTCCTAACTCTTTTAAACATTGAAAACTCACCCAACATATAAAAATACGCATCGTAAGTTTATTATATACAGCTCCTGCGAAGATAGCAATAATAAATACCCAACTCCTAATACGAAGAGGTACATCGGCAAACTTACTATGGCTATTAGTGTTGGGCATAAAGTCCTTTTTTGAGACGAATAAAGGTGCTGAGGGACAGTAAAGCAATTATAATTCCGAAGACAATTGCTGAGTAGGAAGTGATAGAAACGCCCCAAAAAGCTAAAAGTCCGTAAATGCCTATTAGTAACGCACGGTCGCTTTTACCCATAGGTCCTTCATAGCGTCTTTCACCGCCTAACACTTTGCCCATTACGCCGGCAAATTCATTGAGAACGCTGAGCACAATAAAAATAACTACTAAATAAAGGCTTTCGGGCTGATATTTCAGCAAAGGGAAGAAGATGAACACATCAGAAACCACATCACCTAATTCGTTGAGGATTTCACCTAAAGAAGTGGTTTGCTGGAACTCGCGAGCCATCATTCCGTCGAGTGCATTGAGAATCATACGCAAGAGTAAACCTATAGGTAAGGCTAAGAAGAAGTAACGACATTCAGAGGCTTGCCAAAAGAGCACTCCAATTATTAAAGAAAACAAAATAGCAACTATCGTTATTTGGTTTGCAGTTACTTTCTTACGATGCAAGAACAGCAAGATAGGGTGTAGCAACTGCTGAAATTTAGGTTTTAGTTTGTAAACCGAAATCATATACTGAACTATATAAACATTGATGAGGCAAAAGTAATAAAAAATAGTGAAAAACAAAACTTGCTTTTCACTATTTACTAATTATTTCTTAAGCCAATTGTTTTCAAACTTACAGTTCTTGTATTCTCCGTTTACTGAAATGTAAGTTTTCTCGATATGTTCTTTCATCCACTTACTGATGGCTTTCAGTTGTTTTTCTTTCAGAGCTAAATCTTGTATCTTTACGTAATCCTTTACAAAGTCGGCTTGGTGTTCCTCAATACGGTTGGTGATTTGGTAAATCTTATAAGTTTTTTTACCAGTTCTATCTTCGTCGAGGAAAGGTACTGATACCTCATTGTCTTTAAGGTCTGAAATGCGAGCGTAAAGTGTAGGCTCTATACGGGTAAGCTCAAAACGAGTAGAAAGGTCTTCGGGGTTGATAAGCTGACCGCCATCGTTGCGGGTTTCTTTTTCATCGGAGAAATTACGTGCAGCCTCGTCGAAAGTAAGCTCTTTGTTTACAATACGGTCGCGTATTTTGGCTATCTTCTCTTTAGCCTCGTTGAGAGCTTCTTCAGGAATGTCAGGCATTAACAAGATGTGTCGTACACTTACTTCCTTACCGCGAATCTTGTCCATTTGGATAATATGCCAACCGAAGCTAGACTCAAAGGGCTTAGATATTTCTCCTTCCCGCAGAGTGAAGGCTACGTCTTTAAAAGCTTTATCAAAAGCAGAGTTACGGTTGAAGGTGAGTACTTGTCCGCCAGTAGCGCGGTCTTGGGAGTAGAGAATGGCTTTGGTAGAAAAACTCATACCGTTTTCCTCTACATCTTTTTTAATATCGTTGAGTTGGTTTATTACTTTTTGTACCGAACTCTTGGGAGCTACAGGATTGACTACAATTTGAGCGATTTCTAATTCAGTACCAAAGTGCGGACGTTCATCGGCTGGAATAGCGTTGAAGAAGGTACGTACTTCCTCAGGAGTTACTTCTATATCTTTTATAATTTGTTGTTTCATACGCTGAGCGAGCATACTCACTTTTAGGAGGTTGAAAAGCTCGTCGCGCATAGATTGTTCGTCGTCTTTTTTATAGAACTCTAAAAGTTTCTTAATGTCGCCACCTAACTGAGCGGTCAAAAACTCAATACGTTGGTTCACTTGGTCACGTACTTCGCTATCGGTAAGCTTCACACTGTCTTGCACAGCTTGGTGAGCGTAGAGTTTGTCCTCCATCAGTTTGCCGAGCATCTGGCAACGGTTGATTTCACGAGTGTCTACCTCTTGCTGTTGCAAATCAATATACGCCTTGTCGATATCTGATTCTAAAATCAAATAATCACCTACTACCGCTGCTACACCATCTACCTTTCTACGCTCATTGTTTTGGGCAAAAAAAGGAGTCGTGAACAACAGTATTACAAGTACTGACCAAATTTTTGTTTTATTCATAAACTTCGTTATTAACTTTAAACGTTCTGTTATTATATCAAAAGATGTGCCTAATTGCACTAACCAATTTGCAAAAGTAGTATTTATATTGGAAAAACGAAACTTTCTACTTTATTTTATTTTGAAACTACCGATGAACCACCCTATTGCGGGAAAGTAAAAAAGAGCAGTGAATGCCCATAACCATTCATAAAAATTACTGAAAATAGGATAGTTTACAATTACTGAAAAACCTTTGTAAGTGATGAGTACCTCGGTGGTGATAAAAGCAAAAAGAAACAGATAAACGAGCCATCGGTTTACTTTGTATACTTCTTCTAAAAACAGCAATAGACCTATGGTTACAATCCCTAGAAAGTTAAAGTGTAAGTAACTTATCAACAGGTCGATGTTTTTAAACAAATAAGGCGTAAGAACAGGGAAAGCACCTGTGAACATCATTACTACTTTGGCGATAAAGAAACTGATAAATACAGTAGCTAAAAAACTCTTAGGTTGTGTTTTTAGGTATAAACGCAATATCATCACTACCGCAATAAGCCAAATAAGCACCGAAGCTCCTCCTACGATATAGTAAATAGGATAGCTAAAATAGCCTACCCAAGAGATGAAAAGCGAACCTATAATTCCCGCTTGAAACAGAATAAATACGCGCTTGATGAGCTGAGGATATTGAACGTCCCAACCGTATTTCTTTATAAAGAGTCCCATTAGGCTACTGAGCATAAAACCATTGTATTGAAAGTGCAAAAAGAAGGCAATGGCACACATATACATATCAGAGAACTTGCCATATTTCACTATGGTTACGGGCATTAGCCATATTCCTAAACTCGATAGGATAAGATACCAAATTCCCATTTTTACAAAAGGGGAAGTGGCATACTTCATAAAAAACTTCGCAAAAAAATAGGTACAGAAGATAAACACTGATGAAAAACTGATAGAAACAGCCCCATATCCTTGAAAAGGAAAGCTACATAACATACCTAATACTGATAACTGAGTGATGTAGAACAGCCATCGGTAACGTTTGTGAAGTTGAGCGTTAAGAGGAATGAAAGTTCGCACTAAAATAGCCGAGAGCAGTACGTATACAAACCCTAAAAGTGCTAAATGCGAATGAGTATGCACGATATTTCGATAATTGAAATCGAAAGGATAGTCCACTACTTGTACCGAGCGCATAAAGATACCCAAGCACACTACTATAACGAAATAGGTAAATGCCCATCGTACATCAGTTCGTATGTTTAATTTAGTATTCAAAAGTACCGTATTCGCTTTTTATAGTGAGACATTTATTATTTGATGAGGCTACCCTACCTATGATTTGCGCTTCTACATTAAATGATTTTGCAATAGTGATAATATCTTCTGCAATGGCTTCCTCTACATAGAGCTCCATACGATGCCCACAGTTGAACACTTGGTACATCTCTTTCCAATCGGTGTTGGATTCTTCTTGAATGAGTTTGAAAAGGGGAGGGGTAGGGAAAAGGTTGTCTTTGATAATATGCAAGTTATCTACAAAGTGCAATATTTTAGTTTGTGCGCCTCCACTGCAATGCACCATTCCACATATTTGGGTATTGTTGTACTTTTCTAATATCTTCTTGATGATGGGTGCATAGGTACGAGTAGGAGAGAGAACGAGTTTGCCAGCGTTTAACGGACTGCCAATTACCTTGTCGGTAAGTTGTTTCGTGCCAGCATATACGAGCTCATTGGGGACAGCGGCATCAAAACTTTCGGGATATTTGTGTGCTAATACTTTTGCAAACACATCGTGACGCGCTGAGGTGAGTCCGTTGCTACCCATACCGCCATTGTATTGGTTTTCGTAGGTAGCTTGACCGTAGGAGGCGAGTCCTACAATCACATTGCCCGCTTTGATATTTGCGTTATCAATCACTTTACGGCGTTCTATGCGCGCTGTAACGGTAGAATCGACAATGATAGTGCGCACTAAATCACCTACATCGGCAGTTTCTCCCCCTGTAGAATGGATATGCACTCCAAAAGCAGAAAGTTCTGCAATCAGCTCTTCTGTTCCGTTGATAATAGCTGAAATGACTTCCGCAGGAATGAGGTTTTTATTGCGCCCAATGGTGGACGAAAGCATAATATTATCGACTGCTCCCACGCACAATAAATCGTCTATGTTCATTATGAGGGCATCTTGTGCAATGCCTTTCCACACGCTTAAGTCACCGGTTTCTTTCCAATACATATATGCCAAAGCCGACTTGGTACCGGCGCCATCGGCGTGCATTATAAGACAATAGTTGTCGTCGCCCGTAAGGTAATCGGGGACTATTTTACAAAAGGCTTTGGGGAATAATCCTTTATTAATATTTTTGATAGCTTTATGCACTTCGTCTTTGGCTGCCGAAACTCCGCGTTGTGCATAACGTTTGCTTACTTCCATTATAGTTTATTTTTGAGAGGCAAAGGTAAGAATAATTTATCAATTAGCAAATTTGGTACAGCGTGGGGCGAGCCACAAGGGTAGGTAAAGAATGAACGAACAATAGGTGAAAGAAGGCTTGTAGTTAATGGTTAGTGATTAATGGTTAATGGTGAAATTGGGAGAGGATTATACAAAGCTTATAGGATAATTAAACAATGAGTGGCTCTACAGTGGCTCTATAGTGGCTCTACAGTGGCTCTACAGTGGCT
>NZ_KB291196.1:0-12832 GCF_000318255.2 Capnocytophaga sp. oral taxon 380 str. F0488 | reverse complement strand
GGCTCTACAGTGGGTCTACAGTGGGTCTACAATGGGGCAACAGTGATGAATAAACGAAGGAATAACGAAGGAATAACGAAGGAATAACGAAGAATGAACGAAGGAATAACGAAGAATGAACGAAGAATGGACGAAGAATGGACGAAGAAACAATAAATCTAAGATGAATGTAAGGTGAATAGAAGGAGTAAATGTGTTGTGTATATGACGGTCTTTTGGTGCTGAAAGGGGGAATTTGTACAATTGTTATTATTTTACTACTTTTGCCAAAAATTCTGTACTGATGGAAGCAAATGTTATCAGAGCTGGAAATTACAACGTTTATTTTAATGAGGAAGGAACTGATTTTATCAATCGAATAGTTGCGGAAAAACGTCCTTCGAAGCTGTTTTTGTTGGTGGACAGTCATACCAATGAAAAATGTTTACCTGTGTTTTTACCTACTCTCATTACTGATATTCCGATAGAAATTATAGAAATAGAACCGGGAGAACTGCATAAAAACCTCGATACTTGTACGCAAGTGTGGCACGCACTTTCGGAATTAGGAGCCGACCGCAAGAGCTTGCTCATAAACGTAGGAGGAGGAGTGGTAACCGATTTAGGAGGTTTTGTGGCTTCTACCTATATGCGCGGAGTGCCCTTTATTAATGTGCCGACGAGTTTACTGGCAATGGTAGATGCCTCGGTAGGGGGGAAGACGGGGGTGGATTTAGGTCCTTTGAAAAATCTTGTAGGAGTGATAAACAATCCGTTGGGGGTGGTGATAGACTCGCAATATTTAGGAACGTTACCTGCTGAGGAATTGCGTAGCGGAATGGCAGAGATGTTTAAGCACGGACTTATTCGCTCGGAGGCTTATTGGAACAAAATGTGTGATTTGAGAAGCCTTTCGTTAGCTGATTTAGACAGCCTTATTCACGAATCGGTGGTGATAAAGAACGAGGTGGTAATGCAAGACCCGAAAGAATGTGGATTGAGAAAAATACTGAATTACGGTCATACGTTGGGGCACGCTATTGAGTCATATTGTTTGGAAAACCCTAATCGCCAATGTTTGTTGCACGGAGAGGCTATTGCGATAGGAATAGTGTTGGCTACTTACCTATCGGTGAGAAAGTTAGGTTTCCCTAAGGATAAATGCGATAAGGTGAAAAGCGTGTTGGGAGAGTATTTCAGCAAACAAACTTTTCATAAAGAGGATATTGAGGATATTTGTGAGTTGATGCGTTTTGACAAGAAGAATGTAGCGGGCAGAGTACACTTTGTGCTTTTGGAGGAGATAGGCAAGCCTAAAACGGATTGTGTAGTGCCTGAGGAAGAGATTTACGAGGCATTTGAGTACTATAGTGCGAGCCACACGAGGAGATAAAAGGTAAGACGTAAAAGGTAAAAGGTAAAGCCAGCGAGGGCTCACAGCTGGGTGTGTGGAGGCGGATTAATTAGCAAATGAGGAAATGAGAAAATGAGGGAATGGGAAAATGGAGAGATGAGAAAATTTGACTAATAAAACAATAATTAATTATGACAACCTTTTTTAGGACGTGACAGTGATTTTTTTGGGTGAATATTAAGTGAGGAAGCAAAAGAAATTAAAAATATATAAAGAATTAAACATTGAGATATAGCAATTACAATAGTATTTTTTGGTTATTTATTTTGGTGGTGTTGCAAGGGTCGGCACAAAGTTATTGGCGCAAAGCTGATTTCTCGACTCAGCGCAGTGCAGCAGTAACTACTAATAACCCAAATTATCAGTATTTTACACTGAATAAAAAGGCGTTTGCACGTGCTTTGGAAACCGATAGTAGACGCAGTGAGGCTACCGTTCAGATACCTGATGCCAACGGAACACTCATTACTTATCGCATTGCACCTACGCAGGTTCTTTCGGAAGCAGTTGCACGAAAATATCCTTCTATTAAAACTTTTGTGGGTAAATCAGTAACTGACCCCTCTAAACATATTCGTTTTACGTGGAGCGATTATGGGCTTGATGCTATTATGGAAGAAGATTTGAGCTATTCGTTTATAGAAGCAGAAGATAAAGAAGGTGTTTATTACAGGGTTTATCGTCGTAAGGATATTGAAAAAGCATTCATAGACTGTAAAACATTAGATGTGCCTACTCTTTTACAGGAAAGTAAGGCGGCTCAACACCCTTCATTTCAGACTAAACCTATGCAACGTACTTTTCGCATTGCAATTGCTTGCACCCACGAATATACTGATTATTTCTGGGGGAAGGCTTCAGCTTTTGCCCAAATAGTCAGTACGCTAAACCGTGTAAATGAGGTCTATGGGCAACAGCTGTCGATTGTTTTTCAGTTAGTTTCGGACGATAGTATAGTATATGAGACTAAAGATACTGACCCTTTTACGGGTATTAACTACGAAAAAGAATGGTACGACAATAAAGCTCTTGTATTGCAACAAGTTTTGGACAACAAGATAGGTAATGCTAATTATGATATAGGGCAGTTGTTTCACAATGCCGCAGAAGGAGGTAATGCAGGTTGTATAGGGTGCGTGTGTACCAACGACCGCAAGGGACAGGGATTTTCGTCTTATCCGTTTGCTTACGTACGCAATAGAAGTGCTTTTGATATAGATGTAGTAGCTCACGAGATAGGACATCAACTGGGGGCACGGCATACTTTTTCTTATCGCAGAGAATATGGGTCGGGGTCGCAGATGGAACCAGGTAGTGGTACTACTATTATGAGCTACGCAGGAGTTACGCGATATTATGATGTACAACAGAATGCTGACCCTTATTTTCATCACCGCACTATTTACGACATTACAGATAACCTACAAGGCAAGTCTTGTGCTACCGAAAATTCTACGGGCAACACCCCTCCTGAGATACCCGACTTGAAAAGCTACACTATTCCGTATGGAACTGCCTATTTATTAGAAGGTACTGCTACCGATGCTGATGGCGATGCGTTGCTTTATACGTGGGAAGAAAGCGACAATTATACAGAAACGGGTAATTATTATTTTTCACCTACAATACGTTCAGGAGCTACGGCACGCTCTATGAAACCCTCAGCACAATCATATCGCTATATCCCGCGTTTGGAACGTATAGTAGCGGGTACGCTCACCCAGCAAAAACCTAAAAAAGGAGATGCTTGGGAAACAGTGCTCAACATAGGGCGTACCTTGCATTGGACTTTTATGGTTATCGACCGTCCTTTAGCAAGCAATCAAACAGGAAATACAGCTTATAAAACCATTGATGTGGTAGTGAGTGCAGATGCGGGTCCGTTTAAAGTGAGTTCGCATACCGAGCAAAGCACCTGGTATGTAGGACAAAAAGTAAGTTTGCAGTGGGATGTAGCTAATACAGATAAAGCACCTGTGAATGCCGAAAAAGTGAAGATACTCTTTTCGACTGACGGCGGAGTTACTTTTTCGCATACCTTAGCTACGGGCTTACCTAATAACGGGAAAGCTGAAATAAGTGTGCCTGATGCTATTAAAACGCAGCAAGGAAGGTTTATGGTGAAAGCTGAAGAGAACCTATTTTTGGCAGTGAATGCAGGGAATATCACCGTAAAAGAAGATGACGATGTGGATAATGACGGCATACCTTCGCGTATGGATAACTGTCCGACTGTAGCCAATCCTGACCAAGCTGATGCTGATAATGACGGTATAGGCGATGTTTGTGATGACGATATGGACGGTGATGGGATTTTAAATGTTTTGGATAACTGCCCTACCGTGTCTAACACTACCCAACAAGACACTGACAACGATGGTATAGGAGATGCTTGCGATAACGATATAGATGGAGATGGTTTCTTAAATGACCAAGATAATTGTCCTAATGTTTACAATCCAGACCAAGCTGATTTAGACGATGACGGTATAGGCGACGCTTGTGATGACGATGTAGATGGCGACGGAATCCCGAATGCACAAGACCCACAGGTGGATTATGTGCTTATCTCCAACGCTTTTACTCCTAATGGCGATGGGGTGAATGATACTTATGTGATAGCGCGCGCTGAACGATACCCTAATAACACCCTGTATATATTCAATACCTTAGGGCAATTAGTATACTCGGCTCACGGGTATAAGAACCAATGGGACGGAAAGAAATCTGATGGTACCTTAGTGCCACAAGGTTCCTATGTAGCTATTTTCAGCATTGACGGCAGTGAAAAGAACAAGAAACAACTTTGGATTTACATTAATTATTAAGAAGAGAAAAACACAGAATCCTATGAAAAAGATATTATTAAGTATATTGGTAATAGGCACAAGTGCTTTGCACGCACAAGCTACAGACCCTACATACATTTTTTATCAACAACACGAAAACCTAATAAACCCAGCGGCAGTGGGAATGGAGTTTGGACACACTATTTCGGTGGATATACGCAACCAGTGGCGAGGAATGACCGAAGCCCCACAAACACAAACCCTTTTTACTACGCATCGTTTGAGTGACCGCGTGGGGTTAGGTTTTTCATTGGCAAGCAACAAAGTGTTTATACAGAAACAAGCAGGCATTTACGCTGATTTCTCGTATGCAATACCCATTTCGTACAACTCGCGATTGATAGGAGGAATTAAATTTGGCGGTGATTTCTATAATATAGACGGCAGTGATATGACGTATTACAACGGCTTGTATAACCAATATTACCCTAATGGCACACGTATGCACCCTACTTATTATTACGACCCTTATTTGCAAACCATTTCAGGAAAATTCCAGACTAACTTTGGGGCAGGGCTGTATTATGACCACCCTAACTTTTACGTAGGTTTTTCTATCCCTAATATGCTTGCTACCGATAGGGTGCGAATGGATAACGACCAAATGACTTCTTTAGCCGAAACGATGTACTTCTATACCATAGCAGGCTATTACTGGCGTCTTACCCCCGATTTCACTATTAAACCGCGTTTGCAGATGCGCTTAGCCAAAGGCGAATATCCCTCGACCGATATTACAGTAGCAGGAAACTTTTTGGAACGAGCAGAATTAGGGATTACTTATCGCACAGATAAAGCTGTGAATGCTTATGTGTTATTTAACATTCCTAACTATTATGTATCTATAGGCTATGGTTTTGAGAGCTATTTTCAAACCCATATGAATTTACAATCGCGCAACTCTCACGAGTTTTTGGTACAATTTAAATGGTAAGGCTAAGAGGTGAAAAATGATACGAAGAGTGTTATTGTAATTCAGAATTTAAGTGTTTGAGTTGTTTTTGTTTTTAATTGTTAGTTTATATTGCCTTTACTCAAATATTGGAGCTTTGTAGTTATAATTTGCTCTTATCCTTTATTAGAAGAAATTATTATCAGAATGAAAAGAAGATTACTTATCAGTGTTCTTTTGCTTATCGCAGGAACATTACAAGCTCAATCTATAGATCCTACGTACATATTTTATCAACAACACCAAAACTTGGTGAATCCAGCTGTAGTGGGTATGGAAAAGGGGCATACTATTTCAGCAGACATTCGTAACCAATGGCGAGGAATGAATGAAGCTCCTCAAACGCAAACCTTTTTTACCACTCACAAGATAACTGACCGCGTGGGCTTAGGGCTTTCAGTGACCAATAATAAAGTATTTATTCAGAAACAAACGGGTGTTTTTGGAGACTTTTCTTATAGAGTGCCTATAAACGAACATTCTAATATCGTAGGAGGAATTAAGTTTGGAGGAGAGTTTTTTAATATTGATATAAGCCAAATACGCACATATAATCACTTGTACAATGCGGGACAGAATGCTACGCGCTACGACCCCTATTTGCAAGATATCTCGGGGAAGTTCCAATTCAACTTTGGAGCTGGAGTTTATTATGAATTGCGTGACTTTTATGTAGGGCTATCTATCCCCAATATGCTCGCTTCTGATAAAGTGGGTATGGAAAATGATGTAATGACTTCCGTTGCTGAGAATATGTTGTATTATGCAATGGCGGGCTATCATTGGCACATTTCCTCTGATTTTACTCTAAAGCCAAGTATACAAATACATCTTGCTAAAAAACAAGAAGCCTCAACAAACTTCACTGTAGCTACTGACTATTTAAACCGTGCTGAGGTAGGGCTTACCTATCGCACTGATAAGGCTTTTAGTTCTTATGTGCTCTTCAATATCCCGAATTATTATTTATCAGTGGGATATGGTTTTGAAACCTACTTTCAAACACATCTCAATTTACAATCGCGTAACTCTCACGAGTTTTTGGTACAAGTGAAGTGGTAGTGTGAGCCGTACGAGCAATTATTTTACTGTATATTGTAGCGTAGTATACTGTGCCACCCGAAAACTTCCAAGAGGGTTCTCACGAGAATTTCCTTTGTTCACAATATTACCTATGGGGCGCGTAGGAATAGTAAACGGACCTTGTCCTTCTGATAATCTTATAAGCATTTGCACAAATTCTTTGTATTGAGGGTGAATCCGATAAAGTGTTACGTTTACAATATCTCCTTTGTTTAACTTATCATTATTGAGTCCTATCATTATAAAGAAAAACTTATAGTTAGCTATATAGTTATCGTCCAAAGTCCCGTAAGTAATTTTTTTGCTACTACTTTGTGTCAGCCTTACTAAATAAGCATTGGCTACACCATCACTAATACCGTCAAAGTAGAATTTTAACTCTATTTGGTCACCTAAAAAGCCTCCGTTTTCTTTCTGTGCTATTTTGTCAGAAGGTATTATAGGAGCTTCAAGCATTTTGCTCTTAGCAGTATAGGTTTGTCCGTTGAGTTCTATGATAAGTTCATAGTCTTTGCCCAATTCAGGAGTGATACCTGCGGGGAATACATAACGGCTACCGCCTTTTAATGTGGCTACGTTATCAGTGGTAATGGTAGAAGTACCGTCCCATAACGAGAGTTGGTACTCTTGTGTCTGGGTTTGAGTATGTGCTTTGATTTTCACAATGGCGTTATCAATAGCAGGTGAAGGCGTATCGCCAAAATAGGCTTCCGTATAACTGATGTCCACTACAGGATAGGCTTTTGTCTCTCCTTTCTTCCAATCGAGAGATGCATCAATCACTAACTTTTGAGGAGCAGAGTCCAATTTTAAATCTATGACCTCTTCACAAGAAGTTAAAGCTAAAGCACAGAGAAGTATAATATAAATATTTCTTATTTTCATAGTAAATAGAGGTTTAAGTATTAGAAACTAAAATTATAAGTTACACTGGGTATGATACCAAAAATAGAGAGTTTAACGGCTTCATTTTTATGGGTGTCTAAGTTCTCACGGAAGGAAACACTCACAGCATTCTTGCGGTTGTACACGTTGTAAATACCGAATACCCATTCGCTTTTCCAACGCTTGTTTGGGCGTTGTGGTGTATAGGTAGCCGAAAGATCCAAACGGTGATAAGTAGGCAAACGGTATTCATTGCGTTTGCTATAGTCAGGAACACTCTTTCCTAAGTAGTTATAACGTCCTACGGGGTAATTAGTAGGTAAGCCTGATTGAAAGTTAAATACAGCTCCGAATGTCCATTTAGTAGAGAGCTCATAGGTAGCCGTAATCGAAACATCGTGAGGTTTGTCGTAGGGAGCACTATACCAGTCGCCGTAGTTGATACCTATTTCTTCAGGAGTACGTCCTTTGGTTTGCATTTCCGATTTTGAGAGCGTATAAGCTATCCACCCAGTAAGTTTACCGGTGTTTTTACGCAATAATAGTTCCAAACCGTAAGCTCTGTTTTCCCCTGTTAGCAATACTTGTTCAATCGCTTCGTTAGCAATGAGGTTCGCACCGTCTATATAGTCTAAGCGATTTTGCACTTTCTTGTAATAAGTTTCAACCTCTATGCTGTATTTATCGTCCGAGAAGTTAGAAGCATAACCCAACGCCACTTGGTCAGCTAACTGTGGTTTGATAAACCCATCACTGGGTGCCCATACGTTCAAAGGCGAAGGCGAAGCTGTGTTAGAAATCAAATGTACATATTGAGCCGTACGCGCATAACTTGCTTTTATTGATTTATTATCGTTGAAAGCATAGCTCATAGTAAAGCGCGGTTCGAAGTTAGAGTACAAATTTATAATACGGTTGCTACCGTAGTACTTCGTCCCAATAGGAGTCGCTTTCTGATAGATTTGTCGGCTCGTGTTAAATACCACAGGGTTATCATCTTTATACACATTTACAGTACGCTTTCCTAAGTGATAAAAATTACTGAATCGCAAGCCGTATGATACCGTAAGAGCATCTCCTAATTTCTGTTCGGCATCTATATAAAAAGCTGTTTCGGCAGCGTATTTATGGTCAAGAACCTTTTCTTTGATAGTAGAGGCAGGAGATTTAGGGAGGACTTTACCAGGTTTGAAGATATAATATAATCCTTGGAAGCCATAGGTGAATTTAAACTTCTCTGATACATAGTTCTTGAAATCATATTTTAGGTTGAAATTCTCTATCCCTGAAGTCCATATCATATCAATCCAGTTAAAGTCAAACTTATAGTCGTAATTGCTATAAATAGCAGATAAATTAGAGAAGAGCTTCTCAGTAAATAAGTGATTCCAACGTAAATTCACTAAAGCATTACCATAAGCATTAGTAAGGTTATCGCTCAGTTTAAAAAGGTCTCTACCAAAGTAACCCGAAAGATACAGCGCATTATTTTGGTTCAGTTGGTAAGAGAGTTTTGTATTGAGGTCGTAAAAGTACATCGAATTTTCATTGTCGCTCAGTTTAAGGAAGAGATGAGCGTAAGAGGCGCGACCTCCTACTAAAAACGACGCTTTGTCTTTCACTATAGGACCTTCCGCAAGTAATCGTGAAGAGAGCACCCCTATGCCCCCTGTAGCCCCAAATTTGTTCTTGTTACCCTCTTTCTGATAAATATCCAAAACTGAAGCGATACGTCCGCCATAACGTGCTGGAATTCCTCCTTTGTAGAGCTTCATATCACGTATAGCATCAGCGTTGAAGACACTCAAAAAACCAAAGAGGTGCGAAGCGTTGAAAATCGTTGCCTCATCAAGAAGTACTAAATTCTGGTCAGCAGCACCTCCACGCACGTTAAATCCTGATGATGCTTCGCCTGCGTTGCTCACACCTGGCATCTGCATCAGCGTTTTGATAATATCTACTTCACCTACCAATACAGGCAGTTTCTTCACCGTAGCGATAGGAATAGAAGCTACACTCATTTCAGGCTTGCGTACTGCTGTTTTCTGGGTTGTGGCATTTGCAGTTACGTCTACTCCTGTAAGCTGAATAGTCTCAGGCTTCAGTTTGTAATCTTTGCGGATATTCTTGTTTAGTACTATAGTTTCTTGGTGAGTACCATAGCCTATATACTCAATAGTAATGGTATATTTGCCTTCGGGCAAGGTAATAGAATAAAACCCGTACTCGTTGGTAGAGGTACCTGTGTGCAGTTCTTTGATGATAAAGTTTACCCCTAAGAGCTTTTCGCCGTTAGAAGCATCAGCAATCGAACCACTAAGGGTGTATTTGTGCTGTGCAAAAACAGCAGTTGTAGCTACTAAAAACAATAGTAGCAAACATTTTCTTTTCATATGTTACTGTTTTTATTTTTCGGTACAAAAGTATAAGACAAGATGTTTATAGCACTTATCTATTTCTTTTAATAAGTTATCAATTTTGTGTCTTTTTCAGCGCAAAGATATAACAATATTGTGGTTTATACAAAAAACTAATCAATGATTAGTGAAATAATAACCAACGCTTGATTGTTTTTTTACTAAACTTACAACTTCAAAAATCTACTAATTTACCAATTTAAAAAATACCTGTCGTGCTACGACTGCTTGTGTGGCTTGCACTTTCTATTCACTCTTCCATACAAAAAAGTCAGCAATTAGCTTTACACTAACTGCTGACTCTTATCTCATTTGTTAATTCATTAATTGTTTGTGCGACTCGCACCGACTCGCACTATTTTCCTTTACCACCGATAGCAGGGTCTTTCATTCCCTCTTCAATCATAGTGTAGAATTGGTCGAGCTTAGGCAATATCACAATACGAGTACGACGGTTTAGAGCGCGTCCGTTAGCATCACCATTGCTTGCTAATGGCACGTAGTAGCTACGTCCGGCAGCGGTCATACGTTCAGGAGCAACTCCAAAGTCTTTTTGTAATACACGTACAATCTCGGTAGCACGCATTACGCTCAAATCCCAGTTGTCACGAATACAACTTGTTTTGATGTTTACGTTATCGGTGTGTCCTTCCACCATAAACTCAAAGTCAGGTTTATTTTTAACCACTTTTGCAACTTTTTCAAGTACGCTCTTTGCGTTTTTAGAAATAGTGTAGCTACCACTGCTGAAAAGCATCTTATCAGAGATATTGATAAATACCACACCTTTTTCTACTTTGATGTCTACATCTTGGTCGTCTAAGTTACCCAACACTCCTTTGAGGCTTTGTACCAAGGCGAGGTTTATTGAGTCACGACGGGTAACAGCATCGCGCAAATTCTTGATAGTTAAATCTTTTTCACGCAAGCTTTCCAATGATTTTTCAAGGTTCTCAGCACCTTTTTGGGTAAGCGTAGTAAGGTTACCCATATTGTTGATGAGCTGCTGATTGTTTTCTTTGAGCAAGTCGTTCTGATTTTTCATACTCTCCAACTTGTGAGTCAAGTTGTTCTTTTCGTCTAAACACATATTGAGTTTTACGGTAGCAGTGTTTAGCAAATCCTCAGTCTGTTTGTTTCTTGCTTCTAATTCAGCATACTTCTTTTTGGATACGCACGATGTGGTAATTAATCCCAACACCGACATTGCGATAATAAATTTTTTCATATAGTTTATGTTTTAAAATTAATCAATAGGCAAATGTACGCCTTTTTTTATTATTGTGCAATAAAAATGCCAACTTTTCGTCTTATTTGCTTTTTGGCTTCTCTTTAGCCTTCTCTTTTCCAGCCTTATTGTCTTTTTTAAGCGACGGATTTGCAAGCAGATTTTCCTCCTCGTCTATCTCCTCAGGAGTCTTCATTCCCTTAATTTTCTTGGGTTTTATTTTCTTCTCCGCATCGCTAAAAATCTCTTCTTTACTGCGGATACGTTCATCACCTCGCCATATAAATTCCTTAAACTTACGGTCGTTCACGTGTAATTTATCGTCTGGGTATAAATTCCCCGATGGTTGTGTAATAAACACCGTTTGTTGTATTTGCTGGTCTTTGTTTAAATAGAGCTTAATATGACTACAAGTCAGTTTGTTGATGCCTACCAGCTCCTTAGCGTCGTTATACACGTAATAAATAGACTCGGTATTCTGCAAAAAGTCTATTTGTCGCAAAACATTTTTCTTGAATTTGCCATACAAGAACTTACCTTTCACTTGGTTATAGCCATCGCCCAAACTGTCTTTCTCTACCACCAGTGCGTTGTTAAACACTTTCAAAGAGTCCAATTGCTCGGTCTTCGTATTGGCAATCAGGTGAATATTGTCACCCGTCATTTGGCTTTCGCCTGTCCACGCTACAGGTTTGCCCACCATTTGGGTCAGCCCATTAGCCTCGTCAGAGTGAATTGAATCGCACTTGGCTTGCATATCACTTTTGAAAATACGAGCATCGGGGTAAGCGCGAATCACGCGGTGTTGCGGTTTGCCAGTAACCAAAATGCGCTTGCCGTGCATATACATCGAGTCTTTCTCTACTAATGTGATTACCACTGCCTTTTTGGTGATAAACATCGAATCTTTTGCCTTGTGAATTTCGCCGTAATGCCCTCGTACAAAGGTCTTGTTTACCGTGTCCGAAATGAAGATATTGTTAGAGCCCGAAGAAAACTGACGGCGTTTATCAAAATACAAACTATCGCCCACCAAGGTTTTCAGGTCGTATTCTATCTTGGCGTGCTTCATAAAATAACCCAATTGTCGACGCGTATCGTAAAAACCTCGCTCGCAATACACTTTGTAGTCAGCGCCCACAATGGTAGTTTTGCCGTAAAAATAGGCGTTGCCCGAATTGTGATAATAGTCCAACACCTGCGAATTAACCGTAAAATCTCTATTGACAATCTTTACCGAATTGGTAAATTGGTTTTTCTTGGTCGTTACGTAATACTTTCCTGTTTTACTGGTAAGCTCATTTTCAGGGTCAGTAATTTTCCCGAAATTGTTGTAATAAGCCTCCTGAGAGTTGCGGTCGAAGAAGAGTTCTTGGGTTTCCAGCGTCATATTCCCATTGCGCAATAGCACGTTCTCGCGGGCTACAGCTGTTTTAGTATTCCCTTTATACGATACGTACTGACTGTTCATTTGTAGCGTGTCGCCTTGTTGTAGCACTACATTGCCGTGTGCAATCACTTCGTTTTTCTCCTCGTAGAGCACTGCCAAATCGCACCACACGTCTAACCCTTGATGTCGAAACTGTACCCGTTGTCCGTCCGATTTAAAGATAGTAGCCCCAGGGTATTTCTCATTGTCAATTGTAAATTCCCCCCCGTAGATAATTTCGATACGGCGGGTCTTGCTATTGTCATTCTGAGCCCAAAGGTTAGTACAAAAGGTTAATAAACAAGTGAATAATATATAGTAATACGTTTTTTTCATTCAAATTCATTCCAATGATGGTGCAAAGATACGAAAATAATCATAAATGCCAATACATCTATGCCTCACACATCAATTTTTATACCATTCTCTTCCAGTTCACAGCCTTTACGGTTTCTATACTTCTCCTTTTTCGCCTCTATATACTTTCGTTTTTCCAGTCTTCTTCCTTCGCTTAATTAACACTTTTTAACTTTTTAATTTCAGCTCTTAACCCCTCATTCTTAACTACTTATATACCCTTTCTATACCAATCGTCC
>NZ_KB291195.1:0-2100 GCF_000318255.2 Capnocytophaga sp. oral taxon 380 str. F0488 | reverse complement strand
GCGACTTTTTTATTATCAAAATTAAAATCTAAAACACATCAAGGACGTGTTTTATACATTTGCTACACTTATAGTTTTTCTTTTTTTAGCACCTCTAAAACAATGTATTGAGGTGAATACGTCTCGTCTTGATAGGGTTCTCGGTTAAGAATTTTTTGCTCGCAAAGCACTCTTACAGTATAGCGATAGCCTGTTTCATAAGCGTCGAATTTTAAATCTCCTATGGCGAGCCTGAAAGTATTGTTAGATTCATTAGTAACCCTATAACATTTTGTTTCGAAGACACCTGTAAACATCTGAAAAGAGCATTCCTCTAAATGCCCGTCAATCACAAAAGTGTGATAGCTTCTTCGAATTTCAAATTCAGGTTTTTCTTTTTTACAAGAAAGCAAAAACAAGACAATAAGCGTGTAAAAAATGATATTTTTCATAAAAATAGACTTTAAATTTGAATAAAAGTATATCTTTTTAATCTATTTCCAAACTCCTTAGGAATATACAAATTCTTACCTTTAACAGAGGATTCTTCTAAGTGTAAAAACACTTTGGGAGAGTACATAAGTTTTTCTAATATTTTTCTCCTTCGGCTGTCATCTACACTTTTTATAGTTCCTGTTAAAGAGGCTTTTACTATATAGAAACCTTTAGGAATTTCAACACTGATGTAGTCGTCTTTCCATTTGTGTATTTCTTCATTAAACAACATTTCTTTTGTGTAAATAACTCTTGAAGTATTTTTGTTTTGAATAGAAATAGTCAGTTTTATTTCAAACTCATCTAATGTGAAATTTCCTAATTGCCCTATTGGATTGCCCTCATCATCGAATCCAGGGAATGGCTGATTGGGATCTATTTTAGGATTAAAACTACTGTAATTAATTGTAAACAATCTTTGTAATTTGAATTTAACATTTGTTCTTTCAGGACATTTTAAATATTTACTTTGAGTGTATTCATAAGGGGAAAAAATAGGATCAGGATTACCCACCTGCCAAAAAGTGAAATGAGCAGGAGGCTGTGCTACCATCAAGCCTTCTACATCTCCAGAAGAAAGCCCATAATTTTGTGGATAAAATGTAGAACCATCTTTTTTACACATAGCGAAGATTTCCTTTTCTTCACCACTTTTTTCATCTTTATAAATATAGGTTGAACCATAAAGCATAATAGACATAAAATCAAACTCTCCTACATCTGTCCCATTGTGTCCTATTTCTCTATAAGTTTTAAACTGATAAAGGTCTTTTTCAGGAATATTATTAAAAAGAACATTGATATATTTATCTCTGTCCACCCTACATTGTTCGTGATACAACCCTAAGGCGTGACATATTTCGTGAATGATAGTTCCTCTTCTCCAAGCTCCTTTTGTAATTCTAATTTCTTGTCTTCCTCCTTTCATTCCTATAAAATTAGAATAAGCCTTAAATTCTGTGGAATTTATAAAATCAATATTGATGTAATTAGGCTCTCCTACACGTTTATAAAAAGTCAAGTAGGTGTTATCCTCAATTTCCTTTATACATTCTTTAAGGAGTTCTAGGTCATTATTACTAATTCCCTCTCCGCTTACAGTGTAATACACATTATTGCCAGGCCATCTCTTATCTATTCTTGCTGCGGATGCAGTAATCATAGCAAGAGAATCTTTCGGTTGAGATTCAATATCTTTTTTGTCTAAAAAGATATCTCCTTGGAAGATATAATAATCTCCCATATCACGAACTGCAGCTTTACTGCCCCATAAATCAATAGTTGTAAATGAATATGTGTTTTCATCAAATACATTTTCACTGACAGTTTGATTTTGAGGTTCTAAAACCTCTTTTTCCTCTTCTAAATCTTTAAAACAAGAAGATAAAAAAAGTAGCATTCCTAACAAGCTTAATAATAAACTTGTTACATTTCTGTTGTAGAATTTTAAACATTTCATAATGATTAGTATTTAAATTTCGATACAAAGATAATGTTTTTTCTTTACAAATCCAAATTTTAAAGATTTTTTCAAATTAATACTATGTTGGTTGTAGCATGACGGGCAGTGCGAGCCGTACAAGTAGGTAAAAGGTAACAAGCGATGCAAAGATACAAATTATTTTG